>JAGRBM010000083.1 GCA_020434085.1 Chrysiogenia bacterium
CATCGACGTCGAGGGTCTCACCGTCGATCCACACGCGGATGTAGGCGCGGCGCCGGCAGGAATCGAGGAAGCGCTCGGGGTCCTTGAGCTCATCGCCGTGGGGCGGGAAGAGCACCAGCGCGCGCTGGCCCTCGAACTTGCCGAGCATGGCGTCGCACACGCTCTGGGGCGTGTCGCGGCGGCAACGCTCGCCCGACTCGGGGCAGATGACGTGCCCGATTTTTGCGTAGAGCAGGCGCAGGTAGTCGTAGATCTCGGTGAGCGTGCCCACGGTCGAGCGCGAGGTCTTCACCGGGTTCTTCTGCTGGATGGCGATGGCCGGCGGAATGTTCTCGGCCTGGTCGAGGTCGGGCTTGGGCATGCGCTCCAGGAACTGGCGCGCGTAGGTGGAGAGCGACTCCACGTAGCGGCGCTGGCCCTCGGCATAGAGCGAATCGAAGGCGAGCGAGCTCTTTCCCGAGCCCGAGAGCCCGGTCACGACCGTCAGCTTTCCGAGCGGGAAGGCCACGTCGATGTTCTTCAGGTTGTGCTGGCGAAGCCCCTTGAGGGAGATCGCCCGCTCGTGTTCAGGCATGGGGATCAGCCTCCGGCGATCTCTTCGGGGACGGCCGCGTCGGCTTCCCCGGTCAGCTTGAGGAAGACGTGTTCGAGATTGCCCGACGGGTCGGCGGCGCGCTCGCGCAGCTCATCGATGCTGCCGGTCGCAATAATGTTGCCACCCTGGATGATGGAAACCCGCGTGCAGAGCTCTTCGACGACGGCCAGCGAGTGGCTCGACATGAAAATCGTGGTCCCGCGCGCGCTCATCTCGCGCAGCGCGTCCTTGAACAGGCGCGCCCCCTTGGGGTCGAGTCCCACCATGGGTTCATCGACGATGAAGATCTTCGGACTGTGCAGGAAGGCCGAGGCCATGGTGAGCCGCTGCTTCATGCCGTGGGAGTAGCTCTCGATGAGCTCGTCGGTCCAGTTCGTGAGATCGAAGAATTCCAGCAGCTCGGCGCCGCGCTTGGCGACCGTTTCCTTATCGACGCCGTAGACGCCGCCCATGAATTCCAGAAACTCGCGCGCGGTGAGCTTTTCGTAGATGTAGGGCCGGTCGGGCACGAAGCCCACGATCTGCTTGGCGCCGATGGGATCGGCTTCGAGATCCTTGCCGCCCAGCACGATACGCCCGCTGGTGGGCTTCAAAAGCCCGATCATCATGCGGATGCTCGTCGTCTTGCCCGCGCCGTTGGGACCGAGAAAGCCGTAGATCTCGCCCTCGCGCACATGGAGGTCGATGCCGTTGACGGCAGTGAACTGGTCGTAGACCTTGGTGAGTCCTTCAACCCGGATCATCGGGCCTCCTCAATGGTGATCTGGAGCTTTCCGAGCAGCGAGGTGAGCTTGGCCTGCTCGCCCATGTTGCCCTGCGCCAGCCGGATGCGTGTCACATCGGCGGGCATCTGGTCCACTGTGGCGTCGGCGCTCACCCACTGGCCCACGTAGAACTCCGTCCACGCGTGATAGTAGAAACTGCCCTGCAAGTGAACGAGGCCGACTGCCACCCGCGCGGGAAGCCCCACGCTGCGCGCCAGGGCCACCAGCAGGGTGGCGTGCTCGTTGCAGTCGCCGCTGCGGGTCTCCAGGGCTTCCAGGGCATTGGGGACCCCGACGACGTTCTGCTTGGCCAGATTGTCGAAGACCCAGGTGGTCAGTGCCCGCGCCGCGGCCACGGGGTCTTTCTCATCGCCGATGATCTTGCGCGCCTGCTCGGTCAGTTTGGGATGCCCCACGGGCACGAAGGGTTCGGCTTTCAAGAACCCGGCGTATTCGCTGCCGGTGTAGGGCAGTTCGTAGGAACCGGTCGCCGGGACTTCCTCACGTGCCAGGGTAAGCCGCACACCCGACTCCAGCGACGTCGCGCTCTGGCGAAGGCCACTCAGGTCGTCGAATCCGTCGCCGAGCCCCTCGATCCTGTAGGTGACCTCCCGAAGCGAGGGGATGTTCTCGAGCTTGCCGACCACCCGCACGGCGAAGAGCTCGCCGATGTCCAGGTCGCCGCCGCGGATGTCCTTGCCCGCCTGCTCGGCGCTCTCGCGGCGCATCTCCAGTCCCTCGGCTGTCTGCTCGCGCCAGACGCGGGCCTTTTCATCGAGCCACATTGTCGAAGTGTTCCCCAGCATGTTCTGGCTCACCCGGTAGAGCGTGCGCGTCTTCCCGCCGATATCGAGATCTTCGGTTCCCTCGACGTTGACGGTCATCACGCTCGATTGCTGCACGAAGGGATCGAAGATGTCGAAACGATACTCCGCGCCGACTTTGAGCCCCTTCTCGCGCAGAGTGAGATAGACCGCCGCGGGGGTGGTGAGCTGCTCGGGCACGTCGAGCTGGATGTTCTGCTCTCCCCCGGCGGTGACGATGACCGCGTCCAGGAGTTTGCCCCGGTGGCGGGCGGCCGCTTCGAGGGTGCTTCCCTCGGTCTCCAGGCGAAAGTGCATGCGCGAGAGCGAGTGGTTCTTGTCGAGCTCGCCGCGCTGTTTCATCAGGATCTGCCGCTTCGCGCCCATGACCTGCATGTCCCAGCGCACCTCGTCGGCAAAGAGGACGCCGCCCTCGTAGACCTCAAAGGCCGAGCGGGTGTAGCCCACCTTTACATCGCGCAGGTAGACACCGAACCAGGCTTCCTCGTACCCGGCGGCGCCCGGGTCGAGTTCCTTGATCTCAAGCGCCAGCAGGTCGCCGGCCTCGCCGCCGGCGCGGACGTCCTTGTCGCTCCAGTCCGTTTTCGCTGCGAGCCAGCCAATGGCCCCCAGCCAGACGATCACGATGGTGAGTTTGAAAATGCGCGTCATGTTCCGGGCCGGTGGTTGCGTGGACGGCAAGGGGTCGCTCCCCCTTTGCCGCAACCCCGGCAAGAGCAGGAACTTACCACCATCGCGCCGGGGAGGAAAAAAAAAGGACCCCGGAACCGGGGGCCAGCAGTTGTTGCTCGGCCGAATGGAGGCC
>JAGRBM010000084.1 GCA_020434085.1 Chrysiogenia bacterium
GAGGACCTCGTCTCCATCCGCCCGCGAAAGCGCGACATGGGAACGATCGACCTGCCCAGTGAGTCCATGCACCGCACGGTCAAGTGGGTCTCGCGCGTTGCGGTGCCGGGCCTGCTGCTGGCCGTGGGCATTCTGGTGTGGCGCCGCCGGAGGGTGTCATGAAACGCAACACACTCATCCTGCTGCTGGTGGGGCTGGCCTTTGGTGCCTACCTGTATTTCGTCGAAGCCGAGCGCGAGGTCGCCGACGAGAGCGACGAGCCGGCGCTGCGCTACGTGGTGGATTTCCCCACGGACGAGGCGCTGAGTGCCCGCATTGCCGTGGGCGAGGGCCCACCCGCCCACATCGAAAAGACCGAGGATGGTTGGGTTTCCTGGGACGAGCAGAACCCCACGCGCTACGAGGCCGACGAAGACTGGATCAATGACTTTCTCGAACTCGTGCGCGGCGTCCAGGGCACGGGTCTCGTTGAAGAAGGCGCGGTCAATCTCTCCGACTACGGGATCAAGGACGAGGGGCCCTCCATCGAAATCCACGGCAAGCACGCCGCAGGTGCCGAGTGGACCCGGCGCATCGTGATCGGTGACAGCACCCCCGTCGGCGAAAAGCTCTACGTCACCAACCAGGACGGCAACGCGGTCTTTCTCATGGACGGCTACATGCGCGGCCAGCTCGATCGCGGCGTGGCGAACTTCCGCCCGCGTCGCCTGCTGAATTTCGAGACCGAACAGGTCGCCCGCATTGAAATCGCCCACCACGCCGGCGAGCCCTTTGCCCTCGATCGCATCGAGGGAAGCTGGAAAGTGAGCGGCAATGGCGAGGCGCTGGTCGACAACACCAAGGTCGATGCCATGCTGGGCGACCTGAAGTTCCTTGTCGTCTCGGAGTTTACCTTCGACAAGCTCGCCGACCGCGCGCCTGAATACGGGCTCTCCAGCCCCACGCAGACCATCGCCCTGAAGGATGCGTCCGGCGCAGAGCTGGCGCGTCTCCAGGTGGGAGACCGCGTGGAGGCGGCTTCGGGCGATTACTACGTCGCGACAAACAGCTCGGACGAAGTCTTCACGGTAAAGCCCGCCGCCATTGGCGAGCTGCCCAAGACGCTTGAAGACCTGGCACCGGCGCCGCCAAAACCCTCCATGCCCGAGGGCTCGAGTGAGGAGCAATCACCTGCCAATGTGCCGGCCGACATGCCGGGTGAATCCGAGGACCTTTCCGATGACTCGCCCGTGCTCGATGATACGAATCACGGCGCCATTCCCAACTAGAGCGCTTGGGCGCGGGCCCCGCGCTCGGATATAGTGGGCGAAAGAGTTTCTGGAGCCCCATGAGCGCACCCGAGAGATACGACCCGGGCGACCGGCCATCCGATCGCCTGCGCCTCGAACACGAGGCGCGCTATGCCTTTGCCGCACAGCTCGCTGAAGAGCGTGACCTGCTCGATGTAGGTTGCGGTGCGGGAATTGGTGCGCGCACATGCATCGAAGCCGGCGCGAAGTCGGCCACCCTTCTCGATGCCGACGAGGCCGCCTGCAACCTTGCCCGCGATACCCTGCACGGGCTCAAAAAGGTCGAGATTCGCCACGGCGCCGCGCAGGCACTTCCCTGGAGGAAACCGCGCTTCGATCTGGTGCTCTTCCTGGAAATCATCGAGCACCTGGAAGATCCGCGCGCCGCGCTCGAATCGCTCGCCCGCGTGCTGCGCCCACGCGGCGTCGTGGTTCTCTCCACACCTGCCATCAATGATCCCGGGAATCGCCATCACCTGCGGTGCTACGAAACCGCTGAGCAGCTCAAGGACGAACTGCGAGCGGTCTTTGCCCATGTGCGGATTTTCTCCCAGCAGGCCCTGTGCGGCAGCGCCATCGACGCGGGCAAGACCTATCCGCGCGGGCAGGTGCTCCCCACTCACTGGGTCGCGCTGGCGGGCAACGACAAGCTGCCGAGTGTGAAAAGTGCTGCAAGTTGGCATGAGCTCGACACCTACGAAGCCGCCACCCTGCGTCGCCTGGAATCCGACATTGCCCATCTCGAGCGTGAGCGCGACGCGCTCAAGGGTGAGCTCTCGGCCATGCGTCGCTCGCTTCGCTGGCGCATCACCGGCCGCCTGGCGCGCCTTCTGGGGCTGCCTGAATGAGTAGTGCCATCAGCGCGCAGGGTCTTTCGAAGACCTACCAGACCGGGCGCAGCCTGCTGCGCATTCTGGACTGGCTGGCTCGCGGCCGCCGCGCCCGAAGCAGTGCGAGCGTCCACGCGCTGGAAAACCTGGATTTCGAGGTCAGCCAGGGCGAAGCAGTCGGGCTGATCGGCCGCAATGGTGCGGGAAAAAGCACGCTCCTTCGAGTCATCGCCGGGATCCACCGGCCCAGCGCGGGCACCCTCGAAGTGGGTGGCACCACCCGCGCGGTTCTCGATCTTCAGTCGCTCTTCATCCCGCTGCTATCGGGCCGGGAGAACTTGCGATTTGGAATGCGCCTGTATGGGATTCATCCGGCTCAAACGGCCGAAGTTGAAGCCGAAGCCATCGCCTTTTCCGAGCTTGGCGATGCAATCGACGCCCCTCTGCAAACCTATTCGAGCGGCATGATGCTGCGCCTGGGGTTCTCGCTGGCCATTGCGCGGGCGCCCGAGATCCTGCTCATCGACGAGATCCTCCTGGTCGGAGACGAGTCCTTTCGCCAGAAGTGTTACGCCAAGGCGCGCGAGTTGCTGCAGGAGGGAACCACGGTCCTGTTTGCCTCGCACGATCTCTATCTGATTGAAAAACTCTGCCCGCGCACTCTGTGGCTCGAGCGCGGCCAGCTTTCCTCGGACGGCCCCTCGGGCGCGGTGATTGAGGAATACCAGCGCTTTCTCGACATCGATCCCAACATACAGCTCTCGGGCAAGAATGCCGAAGAGCTCAAAGAATGGATCTACCGCAAGTCGGAGGTCTCTCCCTTTCATGTGCGCGCGCTGAGCTGCGTGGATGGGGACGGCAATTCAAAGAGCCGCTTCCAGAGCGGCGATGCATTTGGCGTCGAAGCCGTGATCGAGCCCGAAGGCGATCAGCGCGAGCTTCACATCATCTTCTTCATCCACCGGCCCGACGGCACGCTGGTTGCGCAGGATGCGCACGTGGTTGAACTCGGCGACAACGCCGGCTCAATCCGCGTGACATTTTCAGTGGATAGCCTGCCGCTGGGGTCCGGTGACTACTACGTGCACCTGGTCCTGAGCGAGGAAGACCCGGTGGCACCGCACTTCGATTACCGCACCCAGCGGGCAAGCTTCACTGTGGACAACAGCGCCCTGGACCACCGGTTCCGCCGCGGCCTGGTTTGTCTTGACGGCAGGTGGGAGAGCGGCTCGTGAGCGCGCGCCAGATCAATCGCGCGAGCGCGTGGGCCCTCTACTGGGCGCTGGTTCGTCAGGACCTGCAGCTTCGCGTGCTGGGCTCGATGCTCGGGATGCTCTGGCTCGTGCTGCAGCCGCTGCTTTATCTCTCGTTCACCACCGTGGTGTTCTACTACGTGCTGGGCGTCCGGTTTGCCGACGGCGCCGTGGGCAGTTACGTACTGTTTCTGCTGACGGGCCTGGTCGCCTGGCTCGGCGTCAACGAAGGCATCGGCAAGGCCGCCCCCACGCTCATCGATCGCGCCAATCTGATTCGGAATTTCCCGATTCCCCGGGTGCTGGTCCCGCTCGTGCCACTCATCGCCGCGCTGGCCTATCAGGGTGTGTGTCTGCTGGCGCTCATTCTCGCCACTGCCGCGCGCGGTGAGCTCGGCTCCCAGGTCCTGATGCTCGCTCCGGCGCTCCTGCTCGAAGCGTTGCTGCTTGCCGGGATTGCGTGGCTCGTTGCCGCGGGCACGGTGCTCTATCGCGACATCCAGTATCTGCTCGCCTTCGCGCTCATGGCCTGGCTCTACCTCACGCCGATCTTCTATCCGGCCGGGCAGGTCCCGCCGCCGCTGGATCTGGTAGTCGTGCACACCAATCCGCTGGCCATGCTGGTCATCATTTTCCGGGGAGCGATTCTGGGAACGCAGGTCGCGTTCAACGTCTGGGGAACGCTGGCCTTCATCTCCCTGGCGATGTTTGCGCTGGGACTGATCGCGTTCCGGCGCGTTGAGCATGCGCTGGGAGATCTACTCTGAGCCGCGCAGCGCGCAGACCGCAAAGGGCGGCACCTCGGCAATCCGGTCACATTCGTTTTTGAAGAAGCCTGCCATGCGCACATAAGCGGCGCTCTCGAGCTGTGACTCGGCAACGCGCCGGAGTGACTGCGGCGGGTAGAGCAGGTGCGTGATGCCCTGGGCGCGAAGCGACGCTGCGATTCCGGCCGGCGTGTCGGCCTCGCGCGCGGCGCGGAGAAGTCTCTCGGGGAGAAATCCGTTGTCGAGAAGAACCCTGGCCGGAATGTAGTAGAAGCGATTGCCCGTCAGGACCGGATAGACCTGCGCATCCGCGCCCCAGGCGTTTCGACCGCGCTCGATGGCGCCGTATTCGGGGACCTGTTTTTCCAGATACTCCCTGCGCGTGAGCCTGCCCGAGAGATACGCGCTCGCATCGGTGTTGATGAACTGCGTTGCGATGTGGGCTGCGCCAAAGAGCGCGCCAAGCGCGCAGACAAGCCCCACAACCTGCACGGTTTTTCTGTTCCAGTCGACCTGCGGCGCGGTGCGCAGCAGCAGGACCGCCAGCGGCGGCAGGGCCGGCAAGTAGTAGCGCGCCCGGGCCGAAGCGAAGATCACCGTCAGCGCACTCACGGCGAGGAACTGAACGATCAGGCTGTTCTCGGTGGAAGCGAGTCGGCGACGTCGCAGCCACAACACCATGGGTGGCAGCACCAGCCAGAGCGGGCTCAATACGCCGTCGAAGTGTTCCTGCGAGCCTTCCAGTCCCGAGAAGAACACCCGGATTGGAACAAGAAGCTGCGCAAGCAGGGACTCTCCAAACATGTCGCGGCGCACCTGCCAGTGGCTGGCCCCAACGCCCGAGGCGGCGCCCGTCCCAAAGAGCGACCCGGCAAGCGGATAGATGGGATTGCCGGTCTCCATCAGATTGATCAGGAAGTGGGGCGCCGGAAGAAGCAGGATGAGTCCCAACGGCGCCAGGGCGCCCGGGCGCAGTTCCTTGCCACGCCGCCACCACTCGGCGATCGTTGCGCCCACAAACACCAGTGCCGCGGGCAGGGCGGAGTATTTGATGGCCAGAGCCCAGCCCACCAGCAGACTTGCCCATACGAGCCAGTGGCCCTCGCACTCATCGCTCCAGCGCGCCCAGCACAACCAGGCTCCAAGGAGCGCTGCAAGCATCGGCAGGTCGGCGTAGGCCATTCCCAGCAGGCTGTGAAAGGCGGGTGTGACCAGCCACAGCAGGGCCAACCACGGCGCAACGCGCAGCGAATCGTTGCCGGGACTCGCACGCAGCGCCATGGGAAGCACGAGGATGAGCAGACCAAAGAAGAAGTGAATGAGCCGCGCGAGCGCCTCGCTGTTCAGGTTCAGGGCCCCTGCGTAGAGCACCTGCGACCACGCGGGAAAGTAGCTGACCAGCACACCGGAAACGGGGCGGACGCTGCCTCGCTCAAGCCACAAGCCCGGCAGCGCCAGGTGGTGTGTGAGCTCATCGCGCGCCGCCGGCGGCAGCAGGCAGCAGGCAAGCGCGGGGAGTAGTAAAGCGATCATTGAAAACCAGAGCCAGCGATTGCGCGTGAGGGATTCGTGCTCCCGGCGCAGCAACATCGTTGTACCCGCGGCGAGGCTCAGCAGTGTCAGCATCAAAGCCGCACTGAGCACCCAGCCCGCGCCGACCCCGGTTGCCAGCACAAGCCAGCAGGGCAGGGCCGGTGCGGCGAGGCTCAGCCACACGCGGCGCGATTGTCTGAGGGATGAAGTCATCGACTAACAGGTTATCGGGGCGGGGGAAAAAGAAAAGGGCCGCCACAAGGGCGGCCCTTTCCAGGCTTGGACAAAGCAGAAATCAGGTGCAGCCGGCGCCCGAGTTGGCACGCGTGCCAACGGAGGCCGAGGTCTGGCAGTTGGAGTCCGAGTTGTCGTCGGTGGTGCCGTCAATCAGGTCGTCATAGAGGTTGCACGGAGCGCGCTGTGCCTCGCTGATGTACCACTGGTCGACAGCGGCGTCGGTGTCGATGTTGCCGCACATGCTGTAGCCGAAGCCATGCACAACGCCCGTACCGGTGCCGTCACCCACGATGTGGGATTCGAAGGTCGCGTTGGCCGCGGAGCAGCCGCCCGAGGTCGGCTCGCAGGTGGCCTGGCCGCCGGTGGCTTCGGTGTAGATCGAGATCGCACCGGCCGGGGCGAAACCGACGCGCCACAGGGAGTCGGTCGAGGTGGCAGCACCGCTGCCGCCGTACCACTCATACTGAGCGAAGTAGGCTTCCGAGGTCACATAGACACCGGTCAGGGTCGTGCGGGCCTCGCTCTTACGCGAGCGGGCGAGGAACGACAGGAACTTGGGAACGGCGACAGCCGCCAGGATGCCGATGATCGCGACAACGACCATCAGCTCGATGAGGGTGAAACCCTTGGATTTGCGAAGCTTATGCATGGAAATTTTCCTCCTATCCAAACTGTTACGCTTCTTGCGGTTACTTACGAATTGCCCTTACGAAGCCCTGAATAGAGCAAGCGCTGTGCCACTATCCAGTGAAGCAGATGAAAAATAAACCACCGTAATTTCAGATAGTTAGGTGCATCCAATGATTGAATGCGCATCACTTCCAGGTCCGGTGACGTGGATTGGCGCTTTCCCGGCTGCCAAATCGCAACCGACTGACAAAATTTGGCACTGCTTATCAGGCCTATCGACGCGAGGATGACACATTGCATTATTACGCGACCTTGTCCGACTGCTTGAACCCGTAGCTCTTAATCTTCCGGTAGAGGGTGGCTTTGCCAACCCCGAGGAGATCCGCCGCTTCAGCCACATTCCAGTCGGTCAGATCCAGGGCCCGGCGCATGGCCGAGCGCTCGAGTTCCTCAAGCGTGGGAAAGCTCTCCGCTGTCCAGGCCTCGGGCTGAGCCCGGGGCGAAGTCTCGGCGGCGCCGGCAACGGGGGCCCTGGCCGCAAAGAGCGATCCCTGAGTGCTCGATGCGTCCGAAGCCTCCAGCGCCGGCAGATCGATCTCCTGCTTACGTGCCAGAAGCCCGGCGCGGAAAACGCGGTTTTCAAGCTCGCGGACGTTTCCCTGCCAGGGAAGCGAACAGAGCAGATCCATCGCCTCGGGAGCGAAACCCTGAAGCGTTCGGCCCTCCTGGCGGTTGAATTTGTCGAGAAAGTGCCGCGCCAGCACAGGGATGTCCTCGCGCCGCTCACGCAGTGCGGGCAGGTGAATCGGGAAGACATTCAAGCGATAGTAGAGGTCTTCGCGGAAGGCGCCGCGCTTTACCTGATCCGAGAGATTCGCGTTCGTCGCGGCGATGATGCGCACGTCCACGTCGATGAGCCGCTGCCCGCCCACGCGCTCAACCTGCTTTTCCTGCAGCGCGCGCAGCAACTTGGCCTGCAGGGGCAGGGGAAGCTCGCCCAGCTCGTCGAGCAGCAGGGTGCCGCCGCTGGCCTGCTCGAACTTTCCAAGGCGCGCGGCCGTCGCGCCAGTGAAGGCGCCCTTTTCGTGGCCGAAGAGCTCGCTCTCCATGAGGCCCTCGGGAATGGCTGCGCAGTTGACCGCAATGAAGGGGCCGTCCCGGCGCGGACCGCTGAAGTGGATCGCCTTGGCCAGCATTTCTTTACCAGAGCCGCTCTCGCCGGTGATGAGCACCGGAACCTGGGAGTCGGTTACGCGCGAAAGCGCATCGAAGACCCGCTGCATGGCAGCACTCTCCCCAATGATTGAAGAACGCGCGTATTTCTCGTCCAGCGCCGATTCGAGCTGGCTCACGCGCCGGCTGAGCTGGCGGTTCGAGAGCGCGTTTTTCACAATGGTGGGGAGTTTTTCGAGATCCGTGGGTTTTCGCACATAATCGAAGGCACCGAGTTTCACGGCCTTCATGGCCGTTTCCACCGTCGCCTGGGCGGTAACCAGTACCACGGGCAGATCGGGGTCCTTGCGCCTGAACTCGCGCAGGGCGGCAATGCCGTCCATCTCGGGCATGTGGATGTCGCTGACCACCAGGTCAATGCCGCCCTCGGCATGCAGGGCAAGGCCCTCGCGCCCGGAGGTCGCCACGGTGGTTTCGAATCCCGCTGTCTGGAGGTTGCGTTCGAGTAGCTTACGGAAGCTCGGATCGTCGTCGATGATAAGGATTCGCATATCTCATTCTGAGAAGCTCAGCCCTTACCAGTCTCATTCTGAGTCTCTTCTTTGTATCAAATCGAGAATCCTCTGTCAGTAGCCGAGGCAAAAATTTATGAAATTTCTGAGCGAGCAGGCTCCTGAAGGGCATTGGCGCAATTCGAGAAATCGCGGCACGGGATGTGCTTTGTAAACCCTCAAGACAGCAACCCTGTCGAGACTCCTCCTTCCCGCCGGGTGATACGATCCCCGATCATCCGGCACCTCAACATCCCCTTTGGCCCGGTGCTACCCCCACCGGGCCAAATTTTTTTGTGCCCGTCTAGGTCTGCGCGGGCAGGGCGGCTAGGTTGAAGGGACTCCATCACGGGCGGGATGAGCGATTGAAGTCTCCACTACAACTTGAAGTTCACCGGGCGGTTCTCGCGCTGGTTGCAGCCCTGGGGCTCATGGCACTGCCGACACCGGCGCAGGCGGGCACGGAAGCGCTGGCTCCGGTCGGACGCATCGTTGCCCACGCGGGGCTTGGATACGGCAAGGCCGATACCCGCGGCGGCAGCGACCAGAGCATGGGCTTTTCGTTTGAGGCGGCCTGGCTCTTCGAACTCGCGGAAAGCGGCTTGCGCCTGGGCCCCCGGGCGGAGATTGCCGGCTACTCGACCTTCCACTCCGATGGTCAGATCTCCTACGGAACTCGCAGCTACAGCGGCGGGCTACAGGCCGAGTTTGATACCGAGCCCGCTCCCTCCGAACTGCTGGGCACGGACTATCACCTGGGCACGTATCTCTTCGTGGCCGGCGGCGGGCTCGAAGTGACCCGCTACGACAAGCGCACCAGCAACGAGATCAAGATTGCAACCACGGATCCTTCCGTGACCGTGGGCGGCGGACTCAACTGCTACATGGGCGAGGGGCTTTACGGCGTGGTGGGCCTTTCAATTGCCTACGGCCGCGGCCTGGGCAACGCGAAATCCGACAACGTGCGGGTGCTGGGTCAGGTCGGTTTTGCCTTCGATTGAGCCGGATTTCCCGTCCAAACTGCGTAAAAACTTTCCCGTTGCCACCAACGCGCTGCGTCGCTCGGCTCCGCCCCACCTGTCGCGGGAGAGGGGTTTCTCCCTGCTTTTTCGCAGCCCCGCGGCGACCATCCGGGCAGTGTCTCCACTCTCTCGCGCCCATGCAGCGCGCCCTCCGGGGCA
>JAGRBM010000085.1 GCA_020434085.1 Chrysiogenia bacterium
CTGGAACAGATGCTCTCACTCAAAGCACACGCGCGGGCAAAGGGGAAGGGGGGCTGCCGCCCGGGGCTGAATCCGTGCTGGACGGCGCCGAAACAGGTGCTAAAATGAGTGCTAATATATGCGCTAAATTAGGTGCCGAAAGGAGTCCACCCATGCGAATTCGAACCATCCCGGCGTCCGAGATCAAGCGACGCGGCATCGGCGCAGTCGACGAGCAGCTCGCCAAGTATCCGGCCGTCCATGTCATCGCGAACAACCAGCCCCGGTACGTGATCCTGACCGAGGAGCGCTACGAGGAACTCCTCGACGAGGTCGAGGAAGCGGCCGAGCTGCGCATTGCCGAATCGCTGGCCGAATACAAGGCGGGGAAAGTGAAGCGCTACAACTCGGTCGAAGAACTGATGTCCGCTGTTGACGCCGCCGATGACGACTGAACCCTTTCAACTTCGCGCCACGACCAAGTTTGAGCGAAGCGCAAAGAAATTCCTGCGAAAGCGCCCGGACCTGCGCAGGCGCTTTGAGTCGATCATCGAGGATCTGCGTGCCGATCCCTTCCAGCCGCACCTTGGACTGCACCGGCTGCAGGGGGAGCTGCAGCATCTGCATGGGGTTCGGGTCACCTACTCCTACCGAATCACCCTGACGCTGCTGATCGAAGAGCACGCGATCACATTGATCGACGTGGGCACCCACGACGAGGTCTATCGCTAAAACCCCGCGGGCGCGCCTTCGACTCTCTCGTCGGAAAGACCGAGCAGGGTGCCGTCGTCTTCGACCCACACGGCCTGGGCGTTGCACCAGTGCGGCGCCGTCTTGATGTGGTGGCCCATTTTCTCGAGCGCGCCGCGCAGGGGGGTAAGTCCCTCGGGGGCGAAGAAGGCGTCCTCGGCATAGAGCGTGTCGGGGCGCCACTGGTGGTGGATGCGCGGGGCGTCCATGGCCTGTTCGGGGGTGAGCCCGAAGGCGGCGACGTGGAGGAAGAGCTGGAGCACGGTGCTGATGATGCGCGAACCGCCGGGCGAGCCCAG
Organism: Chrysiogenia bacterium; assembly: GCA_020434085.1. Classification (NCBI taxonomy): domain Bacteria; kingdom Pseudomonadati; phylum Chrysiogenota; class Chrysiogenia; species Chrysiogenia bacterium. The sequence goes on from JAGRBM010000085.1 coordinate 1,029, forward strand.
CACGTAGCGCAGCCTGCCGCCGCGAAAAGCCATGGTCGGCGTCATGCTAGAGAGCGGCGTCTTGCCCGGCGCAATCGAATTGCGCTCTCCTTGGATCAGCCCGAAAGCGTTGGGGACGCCCGGCGCGGCGGCGAAGTCGTCCATTTCGTTGTTCAAAATGATTCCCCACTTTGGAACGGTGATTCCCGAACCAAAGGAGAGATTGATCGTGAGCGTCGCGCTGACGGCGTCGCCCTCGGGCCCCACAATCGAGATGTGCGTGGTGTGCTCGCCCTCGGCGGGCGCGATCTCCACGCTGCCGGCGCTTACGTCGTGGGCCTTTTCCAGATCGAGATCCTTCAGGCGCTCCCTGGCGTAGTCCTTGGCAATGAGGCGCTTTGTCGGGACGTCGGCGAAGCGCGGGTCGCCCAGATACTCGGCCCGGTCGGCGTAGGCGCGGCGCATGACTTCGGCAATGAGGTGGCTGTGCCCTGCGACCAGCATCGACTGCATTGCAGGGATGCCGGGGAAGGCAGCGCTCTCTCCCTGGGCAAGCGCGCTGGCTCCCAGAAGCGGCGCCAGCGGCGCGAGCTTTTGCAGGCCCGCCTCGACCTTGAGCGCCGACTCCACCTGCGGCTGCTCGGGAAGGGCCGCTTCGAGCATGTTGAGCATCTCGATCAGAACGATGCCCCCCGAGGAGGGGCCGGGGAAGGAATAGATCTCCCAGTCGCGAAAAGTCCCGCGCACCGGCGTGACCGGGTAGGCCTGGTAAGTGGCCAGGTCCCGTTCGCTGAGGATTCCCCCGAGGCGGCTCACTTCGGCTGCCATGTCCCTGGCGATGGCGCCCTTGTAGAAGGGCGCGGCCCCTTCGGCAGCGAAGGCCTCAATGGCCTTTGCCAGACCGGGCTGGCGGATCTTCGCGCCGACTTCGGGAATCTTGTCACCGGGAAGCCAGACCTCGCGGGTCGCATCGAACTGGCGCAGCAGGCTTGCCGTGCTTTTGATCTTCTCCTGAAGGTAGGGGAAGACGGCAAAGCCCTCGGCGGCGAAAGCGTGGGCTTCTTTTGTCAGACGCGCGCGCGGGAGCTTGCCGTGGCGCGCGTGGATCATCTCGAGCCCCGCGGGCTGGCCCGGCACGCCCACGGCCATGGGGCCGAACTTCGAGAGCATGGAATCGACCTTGCCGTCTTTTTGATACATGTCGCGCCGGGCCTTGCCGGGGGCACGCTCGCGAAAGTCGTAGGCGTGCACCTTCCCGGCAGTGTCGCGGTAGAGGGCGAAGCCGCCGCCGCCAAGGCCCGCCGAGTAGGGTTCGATCACGCCGAGCACCAGCGCCGCCGCGACGAAGGCATCGGCGGCGTTGCCGCCCTCGCGCATGACCTCGGCCGCGGCTTTGGATGCATCGGGGTGGGCCGTGGCGGCCATGGCATTTTTGCTGCGCGCGGTGCGCGCGGCCTCGCCGGCAGTGGCAAGCAACAGAACCAGCGCGCAGGCCAGCGGCAGCGCGCGTCGAAGGGCGGTGAATACGGGGTTCAAGGATCGATTACTGGTCGAGCTTGTCCTCGAACAGGTCGTCGAGGGAGCGGCGGTCTTTTTCGGTGAGCTCGTCGGCCGGCGGCGGATCGGAGCGACCAGATCGCTCGGTTCGCTCCGAACGCTCGCGTGTCGGCTGATTGCGCGCGCTCTGCTCCCTGGGGGCCGGCTTGGCACGGGGGGACTCCTCATCGGAGAAGAAGGTTCGGACCGTTTTCTCGATCACCACCTGCCGAAAGGGCTCATGGGCAAAGAGAAAGCCGAAGACGAAGGTCGCCACCAGAAGTCCGGTGAGAAGGATGAGACGCATAAGCTCGCACTGCGGCCCTACTGCCGCACGGAAGGCCTCACCCACTCCGTCGCGCCCTCATTGTGCTCGCGCGCACCCTCTGTTGTCAAAGAAGGCCGGAGGCGGCTGCCACTTGCCAGAGCCCGCGGCGCCCGGTCAGGCTGGGCGCCATGGCGAATCCTCCCAAAGGCATCGGCGGCCTCATCAACAAGGCCCTCCGCGATCAGGGCCTGGGCCCCCGCGTGGCCGAAGTGGACCTGAAAAAGCGCTGGGCCGAGATCATCGGCCCCGACCTGGCTCACTACGTCGCGCCCGAATCGCTCAAGCACGGCGAGCTCACCGTCACCGTCGCCAGCGCCGTGTGGAGCCAGGAAATCATGGGAATGCAGGAGCAGCTCCTCGCCCAGATTCGCGAGCGCATGCACTCGCCCGCTGTCCAGAGCCTGCGTGTGCGCATCGGCCGCGTCCCCGCGCCGCCGCCCGAGAAGAAACCGCTCGTCCTCCCGCCGGTCGAGAGCCTGCCCGAAGAAATCCGCGCGCACCTGGCAAAGGTTGAAGACCCCGAAGTGCGCGAGGTGCTCACGCGCTTTGCGTTGCGGTATGAGGCGAAGAAGCTGGGCTGATTCAGAAGGGCGAGGCATGCCTCGCCCTTGCACGACATGTGATGAAACAGGTTGTCATCCTGAGGGCGAGAGCCCGAAGGATCTCAACCTGCTGGAGCCAGCCCTGGTCCCGCAAGAAATGCTCACCATTTCTCAATGGTTGAGATCCTTCGCTCTGCTCAGGATGACAGTTTCAGGGAATCGCGCGAAGATTACTCCCCCGCAACGCTCCTGAAAACGAGACCGCTCAGGAGCTTGGGATAGAAGTAGGTGCTCTTCTGGGGCATGACCTCGCCGGCTTCGGCGACGTCGCGCACTTCTTCGAGCTTGGTCGGGCGCAGCAGGAATCCCAGCTCGGCCTTGTCGGAGTTCACCCAGCCGAAGACTTTCATCGCGTCCGGGGTGTAGCTGAGCTTGCCGCCCTCGGCGATCTTGTCGGTGGTGAGCGCGAACTGCTTTTCGAGAATCAGGCTGTGGAGCACGGCCACGTCGAGCGCGCGCACCGGGCCGGGAACCGATTGATCGAAGAGGGCTTCGACGGCGGCGGCGTCCTTCGAGGTGAGCAGGTGGGCGTGGCCCGGGCCCACGATGCCCAGCGCGTAGGGCGCGTCCGCGGCAAGGAGTGCATCGAGGAACGCCTGCTGGCCCGCCTCGTCCTTGGTCACGTGGGTCTCGTCCTCAAAATACTCGTGCAGGGCGCGGATCATCTCGGGCGCGTGCTTGCGGCCGTCGACGCCCGCGCTGGCCAGCAGCATGCGGTTGTAGGGAAGCACCGTCATCTGCGCCGCGTCGGCAACGAACATCATCATGAACTCGGCCGGATGCTCGGGGTCCGTTTTGCCGTTCTGCTCGCGGATCTTTTCGCGGTAGTGCAGCGCCGTCGTGTAGCGGTGGTGGCCGTCGGCCAGGTAGAGCTTGAGATCGGCGAAGGCCTTGGTGATGGCCGCGACCTGCGCTTCATCGGAGATGGCCCACAGGCGGTGGCGCACGTTTTCGTCGTCGGTGAAGTCACACCACGCATCGGCGGGTGCTTCGCCCATGGCAGAGGCCACGTTGCCGGCGGGATCGAAGTAGAAAGAGAAAGTCGGCGAGAGGTTCGTCTTTGTCGCCTCGATGAGCGCAAGGCGATCGGCCTTGGGGCCGCTCAGGGTTTTTTCGTGCGGCAGAATGATCCCCTCGGAAAACTCGTGCAGGCGCACTGCGGCGATGAGACCCTCGCGCGAGTGGATCTCGTCCGAGCCGGAGAGGGTGAAGTCCTGGCGGTAGCGATAGAAGGCCGGCGCGCTATCCTGCGCAACGACTTCCTGGCTGCTCCAGTCCTTGAGGATCTCGGCGGCGGCAGCGTACTTGTCCGCGGCGCCGCTGACTTCGTCCTGCCGGGGCAGGATAAGGCGCACCACGTTCTTGTCGCTCACGCCGGCCAGCGCGGCGCGCCGGTCGTCGTCAATGACGTCGTAGGGCGGCGCCATCACGTCGCCGAGCTTGGGGTTCTTTTCCGGGTTGTAGCGAATGCCGCGAAAGGCTCTTACTTCTGCCATGGTGGCCCTATCTAGCCTGCGAGTTCGGCGCTGGCAACTTGATTGAAAACCCCGCGAGCCGTATCTGCGCGGCGAGCTGGGCGGTCGTGAGCGTGCTCGTGCTCGTAAACGTGGCCGGATCGAGCACGAGCACGTCTACGCTCACGTTCACGACGGTCGTGCCGACCGGGCTTGTCGGGGATTGCCTGGTTTACGCAATCCCCAGATCTTCCGCGCTCAGCGCCCCCTCGCGCACGATCGCGGCTTTGCCGCCGTCCAGGCGCACCACGGTGGAGGGCCGTCCCGAGAGGGCGCCGCCGTCGACCAGCATATCGACGCCGTTTTTTACGAAATGCGACACATCTTCAAGGCTCGTGGGATTGGGAGCCCCCGAGAGGTTGGCGCTCGTGGAGACCAGCGGCGCGCCGAGGGCTTCAAGGAGGCGCGCGCAGAAGGGGTCGGATGAAATCCGGATCGCCAGCGTGCTCAGGCCCGGCGCCAGCAGCTCGAGCGGGAGCAGGTTCTCGCGCGCGGGGAAGACCAGAGTGAGCGGTCCGGGCCAGAAGCGCTCCATGAGCGGCTCATAGGGGGCCGGGATTTCGCTCACATATTCGGCGAGCATCTTTCGGTCGCGCACCAGCACGAGGAACGGCCGCTCGGCCGGGCGCTGCTTGAGTTCGAAGATGCGCTCGATGCCCGCGCGCTCGCTCGCCACGCAGCCCAGGCCGTAGGTCGTTTCGGTCGGATAGAGCAGCACCTCGCCCTTGCGCAGCCGCGCGGCGATGGACTCGTAGTCCTTGTCCTTGAGGGCGCTGGTCTGGAACTTCGTGGTCACGGTCGAATTCGGTGGTGTCGGTTCAAAGGTTGAAACAAAAGCGGGAAGCGAGCGGCGCCGGTCCGCTGCGCGCAGCGGACCGGCAGCGACGCTACTCCATCTCTTCGACCTTCTTGGCCTTCTCGAGGACCTGCTTGCGCATGTTGGCGCGCGATTCCTTGACGGCGTTGGCCACCTCGGGATCGCCCACGCCGATGATCTGCGCGGCCAGAATGGCGGCGTTCTTGGCGCCGGCCTTGCCGATGGCGCTGCAGGCGACCGGGATGCCCGGGGGCATCTGGACCGTGGAAAGCAGGGCGTCGAGGCCCGAGCCCATCTCCGAAGAAGCAATCGGTACGCCAATGACGGGGCGCGTGGTGATCGAGGCAATCACGCCGCCCAGGTGGGCCGCGGCGCCGGCGCCGGAGATGAACACCTTGGTGCCGTTGGCCTCGGCCTCGCTGACCAGGGTGTGGACCCGGTCTGGGGTGCGGTGGGCGCTCGCCACGGTCATGTGGACGCTGATGCCCATCTTGCGCAGCTCATCGCGGGCCACCTTCATCACCTCGGCGTCGGAATCGGAACCCATCAGGATCAGTACGTCAGCCATGCTCGTCCTCTCTGGTGTGAATCTTTGGTCTGAGCCCCTCTGGGCCCTCCCTGAGGGGCGCAGGTGCGGCCCGTGGGGAGCGCCGGGGGAGCTCGGTCGGACTTTTGCTACCATGGCCCCCCCGTGGTTGCAAGGCACATGTCACCGTGATACGAACCAATGATTCCGGGCGGTTATCAGGTTTTATGGGAATTCAGCGATCGAGCGCACCCCAGCAGGCTCCCGCCGTCGACCGCCTTGCGTCGGCTGACCCCGACGTCCAGCGAGCCGCGGCGCTTGAGCTTGCCGAGAGTGGTGATGATTCAGCCCTTCCGGCGCTGACGCAGGCTTTCCATACCGAAAACTGGCTGGTACGCGGCGCGTGCGTGCGGGCGATCATCGCCATCGGCGGCGGCCCGGCGCTGGGGGCCTTTTCCACCGCCCTGCACGAGGGAGACGCGCGCATTCGCGCCGCGGCGATCGAGATCTTTCGCGGCCTGGGCCGCCACGCCGTCGATCCCCTCTCCCAGCTTCTCAAGGATGCAGACACCAATGTCGTGCGCTACGCCGCCGAGCTGCTCGGTGAGATCGGCGATCCCGGTGCGGGTCCCGCCGTGCTGGAGGCCGCGCAGAGCCACACCGACGAAAATGTGCGCTACCAGGGCTACCTCACCCTTGGAAAGCTCGGCTACCGCGCCGCCATCCCGCAACTGCGTGAGGCGCTGGGGGCCTCGCTCTGGGTGCAGACCGCCGCGCTCGAAGCCATCGCGGCGTTGGCGGCCGAAGAACTCGAACCCGACCTGCTCGCCCTCGTTCATAAAACCGAGGTCTGGGCCCTGCCCACGGTGCTCGACGCGCTTGGATGCGTGGGAACCCAGAGCGCGGTTGAGCCGCTCTATCAGTTCATCGTCAGCGACGAAGAGCTCTCCCTGCACTCGCTGCGCGCGCTGGTTCGCGTGCTGGCCAAACCGAAGGTCTCCCGCCAGTTCGAGGGGCGCGAGCGCGACAACATTCTGGGCGTTGCCAGGCGTGCGATCGCTTCGAGCGATCCCGAGCTGCGCCGCGCCGGCATCGACATGGCCGGCCGCCTGGCCGACGAGGAATCGATCGGCCTGCTGATTCCCTTGCTCGATACCGACTCCGATGCAGACGAGAGCGGCGAGCTGCTCGACGAAGAAGAAGCAGCGGCGGCAGCGCAGGCGCTGATGAGCATCGGCGCTGCGGTGGAGGAGGCGCTCGTCGCGGCCTTCACCGGTCTCGAAGCGGCCGGGCAGATTCTCGCCATGGATGTTCTCGGTCACGTCGGCAGCGTGCGCTCTGGCAAGCTGCTCGTGCAGCTTCTCGATCACGAAGACGTCGAGATCAACCGCGCCGCCTGCGACGCGCTCGGCCGGATCGGCGATCCGCGCTTTGCCGACGCGCTGATTTTCCAGTTCCAGCATCCCTTCGCCTCGGTGCGCAGCGCCGCGCAGCGCGCGCTCAGCCGCTTCCCGCGCGAGGTGATTACCCCCAAACTCCGGCCGCTGCTCTCCGACCCGCTCTCGGACGTGCGCGCCATGGCCGCCAGCACGCTGGGCGCGCTGCAGGTGCAGGACGCCGCCGGCGAGCTTAAGCACCTGCTCGTCGATCCCGACAACCTCGTCAAGCAGGCCGCCGTGTTCGCGCTGGCCGCGCTCGAAGAGCGGCAGGTGGGATCGCTGCCGCTGCTGCTCATGGGCAACAACGACCCGGTGCTGCGCCGGAGCTCGGCGCAGGTGGTGGGCCAGCTTCGCGACCGTCGCGCGGTCGAGCCGCTCGTCTATCTGCTTCAGTTTGACGAGGACATGTGGGTGCGCTTCCAGGCCGCGCGCGCACTCGGTGAGATCGGCATGGGCGAGAGCCGCGACGCCCGCGCCGTAGAGCCCATGCTCGATCGCCTGAACGATGACGTGGGCCTGGTGCGCGTGGCGGCGGCCGAGGCGCTGGTTCGTCTGACGGGCGAGGAATACCGGGACCGGCTGCTTCCCATGGCCGAGGATCCCGATCCCGACGTGCGGCGCGCACTGGTGCGCCTTCTCGGATCGAACGAAGTGGACGGAGTCGGCAAGATTCTGGTGCGCGCGATGCGCGACACCGCGTGGAAGGTCCGCTACGCGGCGCTCGTTGAGGCGGCGCGCCGGCCCGACGACGAAGTGCTGCTGGCATTTCGCGATCTGGTGCGCGACGAGCACGAACTGGTGCGTCAGCGCGCGAGCGAACTCATCGAAGACGTCGAACGGCGCGTCGGGATTGGAGCATAAACACCGTGTACGAGAGACCCGAAATCCACATGACGCAAGAGGAGTTCGTGGAACTGCGCGACCTCATCTGCGCGCGCACGGGCATTCACATCCGCGACACGCGGATGGAATACCTGGAGTATCGGGTCGTCGATCGCATGCAGGCGACCCACACGCGGACCGTGCGCGACTACTACTACGTGCTCCGCTACAACCGCGATGCCGATGGCGAGATGCAGGCGCTCATCAACGCCATCACTGTGCAGGAGACCCACTTCAACCGCAATCCGGCGCAGATCAAGACCTTCCGGGAAGTGATGATGCCGGCGGTGGCCGAGCGTCGTCGCAAGGCGGGGGATCGTTCCTTCAATATCTGGAGCGCGGCCTGCGCGACGGGCGAGGAGCCGTATACGCTGGCGATCTGCGCGCAGGAATCGTCTCATCAGCTCCAGGGGCTGGACGTGGCAATTCATGCCTCGGACATCTCGACCCGCGCGCTCAACCTTGCCGAGAAGGCCAGCTATTCCCAGAACAAGCTGCGCGACTACGACGAGGCCACCATCGCCCGGTACTTCGACCAGACCGGCGACCGCTACGTGCTGCGTGAGCGCATCCGTTCCATTCCGAAATTCGGACGCATCAACCTGGTCGAGCCCGGCGAGTGGCGGAGCCTGCCGAAGATGGACATCATCTTCTGCCGCAACGTGTTTATCTATTTTGACCAGAACGCCAAGAACAAGGTGGCCCAGCAGATGTACGATCAGCTTCGGCCCGGCGGCTGCGTCTTCCTCGGCAACGCCGAGACCATCGATGTCTCGGTCGTACCATTCAAAATGAAGTTCATGGAAGGGGGAATGGTCTACGAGAAGCTGTAGACCGCACGCCATGTCCAAGAAGATCCTGCTCGCAGAAGACTCGGTGGCAACCCAGAAGTTCGTCAGCTACATGCTGCGCGCCCGGGGCCACACGGTCGATATCTGCAACGATGGCATTGAAGCCCTCCAGCGATACGCGGAGGGAAGCTACGATCTGGTCATTCTCGACATCATGATGCCGAGGATGAACGGCCTCGACGCGCTGCGTGAAATCCGCAGCCAGTATCCCGACCGCAAGACACCGGTGGTGATGCTCACCAGCGAATCGAGCAACGAGGACCAGCAGCGGGGCCTGGCGCTGGGGGCCGACCGCTATCTCTCGAAGCCCTTTCAGCCCGAGCAACTGCTCGAATTGGTGGACGCGCTTGGGTAATGGGCCCCGCAGCACCTACAATGGTGCGGGGCATGGGTAGCCGGACATGAGTGATTTCGACGGAGAAGACATACAGGCGCTCTACGGCGAATTCCTCGACGAGACCAAGGAACTGCTGCACAGTTTCAACGAAGAACTGGTCAAGTTCGAGAATGAGCCGGAGAATACCGACCGCATCAAGCGAATTTTCCGCATTGCGCACACGCTCAAGGGAAATGCCGGCTTTATCGGGCTGACGCCGCTGCAGGAACTCTCCCACCGCATGGAGAACGTCCTGGGCAAGCTGCGCGACGGGCAGATCCAGTTTGTCGCGGAAATCAACGACGTATTCTTCGAGGGTCTCGACCTGTGCCGCCGCATCGTTGCCGACTTCGTCGACGACAAACTCGGCAACGTGGACATCGATCCCGTTCTGGCCAAACTCGATACGCTCGAGGCCGGGGGCGCGATCGCGCCGGCAGGCAAGCCCGCGGCCGCCGCCCCGTCGCCGGCCGTTCCCGCTCCGAAGGCGCAGCAGCCTGCCGCCGCGCCGGTCAAGGAGAGCGAAGAAGTCGAACGGCGCAGCGCCCAGGACGAAGTCCAGTACATGCGCGTCTCGGCGCAGCGCCTCGACCGGCTGGTGAATCTGGTGGGCGAGCTCGTCGCCGGGCGCTCGCGCCTTCTGCAGCTCAAACGCGAAATCCCCAACAAGTCCTTCGAGGAAGTCGTTAGCTTCATCAGCAACGTCGCCGGCGAGCTGCAGAGCGAGGTGCTCGGCATCCGCATGGTGCCGATCAAGCAGCTCTTCAATCGTTTCTACCGCCCGGTGCGCGATACCGCACGCTCGAAAGGCAAGGACATCAACCTTGCGGTGCAGGGCGAGAATACCGAACTGGACAAGACCATCATCGAGGCGATCTACGACCCGCTGATGCACCTTGTGCGGAACTCCATCGGCCACGGAATCGAGACACCAAGTGAACGAATCGCCGCCGGCAAGGAGCCGCGCGGCACGCTGAGCCTTCGCGCCTACCACGAACAGAACTCCATCTTCATCGAGGTTGTGGACGACGGACGCGGCTTCAACGTCGAGCGCATTCGCCAGCGCGCGATCGAGCGCGGCATGGTGAGCGTCGACGAGGCCCGCCAGATCAGCGAGAAGGAAGCCGCCGATCTGGTCTTCCTGCCCGGCTTCTCGACGGCCCGGGAGATCGACGACATTTCCGGCCGCGGCGTGGGGCTCGATGTGGTGAAGACCAACATCGAACGACTGGGCGGCGTGGTGAGCGTGAGCTGGATTGAAGGGCAGGGGACCAAGTTCACCCTGCGTCTGCCGCTCACGCTGGCGATCATGGAGATCTTCCTGATCGAGGTCGATGGCCAGCTCTACGGCATCCCGCTTCACTACATCGAAGAGACCATTCGCATCCGGCCCAGCGCAATCGAGAAGATCAAGGGCCAGCTTGTCTATCTGCTCCGTCACCGGCCGGTGACGATCACCTCGCTGCGCGAATTGTTCGGAAAACCGGCGAAGGAGGACCAGCTAGACTTCCTCCCGGTCATTGTATTAAGGGTATTCAACCGGCGTATCGGGGTCATTGTGGACCGGCTGATCGGCAAGGAGGAGACCGTCCTCAAGTCGCTCGGCCCCTATGTGGACCGTCTGGCCGGAACTGACGGAAACTGGATCGCCGGGGCCAGCATTCTGGGTAGCGGAGAGGTGGTCCTGATCCTGGATGTTCCCACGCTCTTCCGCAGTCTGTCCACCGCGCAGATCGGTGTGAGCGGCATGACGGAGGGCCTGTAAATGTCTCCAATCGAAGGACGCGAAGAAATCCGGGAGAACAAGAACTTCCTGAAGTTCGTCATGTTCGGCCTGGGCTCTGAGCGCTACTCCGTCCCCGTTCTCAAGGTCAAGGAAATCATCGCAACCGCGCGGATCTTCCCGCTGCCCAAGATGCCCGACTTTGTCGAAGGCATCATCTCGCTTCGCGGTGAAATCATCCCCATTGTCGACCTGCGAAAGCGCTTCGAACTGCCCGAAGCCGAAGACACCGAAGAAGCCCGCATCGTGGTGCTGGAGATGGACAGCTTCTTTGTCGGCATCTCCGTCGATCTGGTCTACGAAGTCATCAAGATCGATGAAGACCTCATCGAGCCGCCGCCACCGCTGGTGGGCGGGCTGCGCGCCGACTACCTCGAGGGCGTGTGCGAAATCGGCGAGCACCTGATCACCATTCTCAATCTCGAACAGATATTCTCCATGACGGAGAAAGCCATTCTGGCCAAGGCGGCCGGCGGCGAAGAAACCGCAGCCGAAAACGGCCTGCCCGCGCCGGGCGACTCGGGCAATCACGATGAGTTCCTTGGAAAGTGGAACGACGCGCTGAGCTCGGGCAAGGCGAAGCAGGCGGAGGAACCGGCCGTGGCGCCCGCGCCCGCAGCGCCTGAGTTCGAAGTCGGCGCCTCGCAGGATGTCGCGGTCAGTCCCGACGGCAAGATCGAACACGGCGGGCGAATGTTTTTCCTGGGCAAGCGATTCGCCGGGCAGAGCGTGCATGTTGCACCTTCTGCAGAGGGGCTCGTCATCTCCCAGGGCGACGAAGTAATCAAGCGGTTTCGCGTCTAGTGGGCGGGCGCTCCATACCCGGAAGAGCAGGGCAGGTTAAATGAACATCAACAGCATGCGCACGAAATTCATGCTCCCAATTGTGGCGCTGGCCGTGGCCAGCCTGATGATGAGCGTCGCGGTGGCACTCATCTTCCAGGACACGCTTCAGGAGAAGTTCCGTGAGAAGGCCCAGATCATCGGCGCGAACATCAAGCTCAACGTCGACGACCTGCAGCGCCTTGGTTTCCTGACGCTGCCCGAACTCAATGAAATCAGCAACATCGTGCCGCGCATCATTTCGGACGCGCAGGCCAGGGACATCTCGTACTGGGCGATTCTGACTCCCGACGCGAAGGTGATTTTCTACGGTCGCCTTGAAGAAGGTGCCGATGGAAGGATCGTCGCGAGCGACGACCGCGCCATTTTGCAGGTGATGGAGAAGAACCCCGACCTGCGCAAGAAGTTTGTCGAGCGCGCGCTTGCCAAGGGCGAGAGTGAGTCGCGGATCGAGGACGAAGTCATTGTTCTGCATGACGATGACACTGACGAAGACTACCTGAACATCCGCTTTACCCTGACCGATCCCACCAGCGACGATCCCATCGGCGCGCTGGTCCTGGGCATTCCCGAGCGGCTCATCAATGCCGAGATCATGCCGATCTGGTACGCGGCAGGCGTATTCGTGCTGGTTGCGGCAATGATCGCCGTGTTTGTCGGTGTCATGCAGAATCGCGTGGTGGGCAGGCCGATCGAGGGAATGGTGTCCCTGGCAACGCGCATTGCCGACGGCGACCTGACCTATCGTACAGAGGAGATGAGCGACGACGAGATCGGGCAGCTCTCCCAGTCGCTCAACGGCATGGCCATGCGCATCCAGGAAATTTTCCGCGAGATGCTCACCGCCACCGAGCAGCTTGCCACCTCGGCGCAGAACTTCTCCGACGGCATCAAGAACATGGCCGGCAATTCCGAGAGCCAGTTTGCCAAGACCAAGGAAATGACCGTCGCCATCGAGGAAATGGCCGCCAGCGTGCAGCTCGTCTATGAGAACTCCCAGCGCACGCGCGAGTTGGCCACCAGCGCGAACAATTCGGCGACCAAGGGCGGTGAGGTCGTTGCCCAGACCCAGCGTTCCATGCAGAGCGTCGAGCGCATCGTGACCGAGTCGGCGTCTACCATCCGCGAACTCGGTGCGCGTTCCGAGGAGATCGGCAAGATCATCGATGTCATCAAGGAAATCTCGGGACAAACCAACCTGCTTGCCCTCAACGCTGCCATCGAGGCTGCTCGTGCCGGAGAACACGGCCGCGGCTTCGAAGTGGTCGCCGAGGAAGTGCGCAAGCTGGCCGAGAAGTCGCGCCAGTCCACGCTGCAGATCACCGCGATCATCGGCGACATCACCGACGATACCAACCAGGCGGTCATTGTCATGGAATCGGCGACCCGCGAGGTCTCCGACGGCGCCGGACATGCCAACCGCACACGCGAGGTGCTCGACGAGATCGTGGCCAGCAATGCCAACGTGCTCGATATGACGAACGCCATGGCCGAGGCTGCCCAGCAACAGTCGCGTGTCTCCGACGAAGTCGCCGTTGCGGTGACCGACATTTCGCGCGCTGCCAAGGATGTCTCCGACCAGGCCGAGGAACTCGCGCACACGGTTGAGAATCTGTTCGAACTGGCCGAAAACGTACGCAACATGGTCGGCCGGTTCCGCATCTAGGTCCGCGGCGAGCCAGCGAAGGAAGCACCGGGTTCATGGCTCACATTCTTGCCATCGCAAATCAGAAGGGCGGCTGTGGGAAGACCACGACGGCGGTGAACCTGGCCGCCGGGCTGGCCCTTCGCGGCAAGCGTGTATTGCTGGTGGATCTCGATCCCCAGTCGAACGCCTCCATGTCCTTTGGCATCGACATCGAGAGCGCGCACGTGACCATTCACGAGCTGCTCACGCGCCGGGACCTCGGGATTGAATACGGCATCTTTCGCAAGGGAGCGCTGCACATCGTTCCTTCCCGCCCGCAACTGGCGGTGCTCGAGGGCGGCGAGCACGCCGTTGCGCCCACGCGGCTGGCGGAATTGCTGGGTGGTACCGCCTCACAGTACGATTTTATCGTGATTGACGCGCCGCCCTCGATTGGAAGGCTCACCGAACTGGCACTTTCCGCGGCAAAATGGGTGATCGTGCCCGTCGATGTGGGTTACTATGCACTGGTAGGAATCCGCCAACTGCTGGCCAAGCTCGAAGGCGCCCGGCGGCACAACCCCGCCGTGGACATCCTCGGCTTTCTGGTGACCCACTTCGATGCGCGAAACAACCTCTCGCGTCAGGTTGCCGAAAAGATCGAGGAGAGCTTTCCGGGCAAGCTCTTTGAGAGCGCCGTGCACTCGACGGTTCGACTGCGAGAGGCGCCGGGACACCACATGACGATCTTTGAATACGACAAAAGCGGACGTGCCGCCGAAGACTACCTGACCCTGACCGACGAGGTCGTGGAGAGGTGCGAGCGATGACCGAACGCAAGACGGCCAGGAAGGCCGCGAAGAAAAAGACCCGCAAGAAAGGCGGCCTCGGCGCCGGGGGCAAGTCCCTGGAACTCGACCGCCCGATGGGCGAGTCACTGGGCGCCGAAGTGGAGGCGCCGCCTCCTCCGCCGCCGCTGCCATCGGCGGCGCCGGAAGTCGAGCCCGCGCCCGAACCGGTTCCGGAGCCCGCGCCGATCGAAGAGAAACCGCCCGCGCCGGAGTTCGATGCCCCGCCGCAGGAAGAGCCGCCGGCTGCAGTGGCGCCCGCCGCTCCTGAGGTTCCCAAGGAAGTGAAGATCGATCTCGACCTGCTTCCCTGGATTGTGAAGAAGCAGCTCGCGCTCGACACCGATCGCGAAGACCTCGACTACGAGATTTATTTCTGGATCGAGGGCAAGCACGACCGGCTGGTTCTCGAAGGCCATCGCAATGATTTTGGCAAGCTTTACGTCGTGGGCCCCAGCACCCCGCCGGGCTGCTGGAAGCGTTATGCGGATTCCGAGTTTGCGGGCACGTCGGCCGACGACGTGTTCCAGACCTATCGAAAGAACATCGTGAGCGTGCTCGTTCGGACGCCGGGGCTGGAGATTGAGTTCTCCGACCTCGCCGATTTCCTCGAATGGGCCAACTACTAGCGGAGAGATTCGGGCGAGAAGGTTAATCTGAGGCGACAGATGGGTAAGGGCAAAATCCGCGTACTGGTCGTGGATGACTCCAACTTCATGCGAAAAGCGATCTCGAACCTGCTTTCGCAGGATCCGGAGATCGAGGTCGTCGGCAAGGCGCGCTCCGGGCAGGAGGCGCTGGAGCTGATCCCCGAGCTCGACCCCACTGTGGTGACGCTGGACGAGGAAATGGCTGGGCTCACCGGTCTCGAAACCCTTGAGCGCATCATGGCCGAGTACCCGCGCCCGGTGTTGATGCTCAGCGCCTATACCAAGGAAGGCGCCGAAGTGACCATCGAGGCCCTTCGCCGCGGCGCCATCGACTTCATGGAAAAACCCTCCGGCGTGGTGTCCCTGGACATGCACACCGTGGCCAAGCACCTGATCGACAAGGTGAAACTGGCGCAGCGCTCGCGCCCGCGCCGCCCGCTGCGTCGCGAGCCGCCCCGGCGCAAGCATCCGGGGATTCCCCGCGATGAGCCCGAGTCGGCGGCGACCACGCAGCCGAGCGACACCGGGCGCAACAAGCCCGAGGAAATCCGCAAGCTCGTCACGCCCGCCGAGTCGCTCCTCGTCGTGGCTGCCTCCACGGGCGGGGTGCAGGCGGTGCAGGTTGTGCTGACGGGGCTGCCGCATGACTGGCCCATGCCAACGCTGATTGTGCAACACATGCCGCCGCACTTTACAGAGTCGCTGGCCGCCGATTTGGATCGCGTTCTGCCGCTTCGCGTGGTGGAAGCAGAGGACGGCATGCTGCTCGAACCCCGGACCGTCTACATCGCGCCCGGCGGCATGCACGCCATCGTGGCGCCTGCGCGCTACCGCAAGGGCAAGAAGGTCGTGCGGCTTTCCCAGACTCCCACGGACACAGTGCTCAAACCCGCAGCCGATGTAACCATGCGCGCGGTGGCCGATGTCTATGGCGGCGATGCCATCGGCGTGGTGCTCACGGGCATGGGTATGGACGGCGCGCAGGGGCTCAAGGCCATGCACGAGCAGGGCGCGGTGACCATCGCCCAGGACCGCGAAACCAGCGTCATTTACGGCATGCCCAAGGCCGCATTCGAGATCGGAGCCGCCGACAGCGTGTTGCCGCTCGATCAGGTCGCCGCTGCTTGCCGCGTCTCGGCCGGAATGGGCTAGAGTAGCGCTTGTCGCCGGGCTGAAAGCGCCCGGTGCGGGCGGGATTCATGAGTTACTTTGCGATCATTGTCGGTGCGGGGCCCGCGGGCCTCTTGTGCGCACTGCACCTGCACAAGCTGCGTCCCGATCTGGCCTCGCGGCTGCTGATTCTCGAAAAGAAATCCCATCCCCGGAAAAAACTCTGTGGTGGCGGCGTCAACCGCAAGGCCTTCGGCGTGTTGCGCGAGGCCGGTATCGATTTCGAGTGCGAGGCGCCTGCCCACTTCAACGCCGGCGGCTACGACATCCGCTTTCGCGACAAACGCCACATCGTTGAAAAGCCCGGCGGTACGCTGATCTTCGATCGCGCGGTGCTCGATTCCTGGCTCTGCGACCGTGTGCGCGCAGCGGGCATCGAGGTGCGGGAGAACGAGGCCGTGGAAAGCTACGAAGTCGCACGCGAGGGCGTCGTCGTCACCACCGAAAAGGGCACTTACGAGGCGCAGGCCATCGTGGCCTGCGACGGTGTGGGCTCGAAGGTGAGAAAGCTCGCCGGATTCGAGGACGAATATCCCCGCGCGCGCCTTATCCAGGGCGAGCGCCCGCTCAATCCCGGCGACGAGAACTACCTCGTCTTCGATTTCTCCTGCATGGACCATGGAATTCAGGGCTACACGTGGCTCTTTCCCGAGCCCGATCCGGCCGACAGGACCGGGAAGAAGCTCGTCGCCAAGATCGGACTCTACGACCGCACACCCCAAGCCAGCCGCCGGGTCAATCCCCGGCCGCTGCTCTGCGAAATTGCGCGCGGCTATGGTTATGAATTTGCCGAAAGCGACTTCGAGTCCTGGGCCATTCGGGAGTGGACGCCGCGCAGCGAGTTCGCAAAGCCGCGCGTGCTGCTTGCGGGAGATGCCGCCGGCGCCGACCCGCTGGTGGCCGAGGGACTCCATCAGGCCTTTGCCTATGGGCGCCACGCCGCCCACGCGCTGGCCGCGGCGCAGGTGGCGCGCGATTACTCGTTCAAGCACTACACCCGTGACATCCGGCGCGGCGAGCTGGGCGCAGAGCTCGCCCGCAACCGCCTGGGTGCCGGTCTGCTCTATACGCCGGCCTACGAATACATGCTGCGCGCGGGATTCAAGCTGCCGGGAATTCTGGAGCGCGTCTTTGCCTACGTCGCCGGCGAGGCGCCCGAGCTCTCGGGCCTGCAGCCCCGCGACGTCGTCACCAAGACCCTCTGGCACACCGCCCGGCGGATCTTGCCGCCGCTGCGGCTGCTTGATCCCTGATTCAGCGTCGTCGCGCGATTGCCTGTGCGATCCACTTCGTCGAAGTGGGGCGCTCCGAGAGCGCGAGCAAGTCGAAGTCCCGCCACAAAAGGCGCGCAAGCTCTCCCGGCGCGAGCCAGTAGCCCTTTGGATTGACGGCGCTGCCGATCTCGCCGGGAGCCAGGCGCGTCTCGAATACCAGCAGCCCGCCGGGTTTCAGCGCGCGGGCGAGAACGGGAATGAGCGCGCGGTCCAGAAAGAAGAAATCGAGAACCACGTCGTAGCGGGCGCTGCCCAGCAGTGCCGCCGCGTCTTCGGGGTCGCCGAGCTCGGTCTCGATGGTGTGAATCGGCAGAACTTCGCGCCCGGCCGTTTGCGCAAGCTGCGCGAGCGCGACGCTGGAGCAATCGAGGGCGTCGACGGCGATCCCCGCGCGCGCGAGCGGGAGGCTGTGACGCCCCGGGCCGCTGGCCAGATCCAGCACCCGGGCGCCAGGCCGGGTGCGCAGGCTGCGGATGAGCCGCGGGGCCAGGCGCGCAAAGAAAGGCGAGGGGGCCTGGGGGGCCTCGCCGGCGCTCCACTTCTTGTTCCATCGCTCTCGCTCGCTCATGGCGCCCTTCCCATTGGCCGGGGTTTGTGGTTCACTCCCGGTCCACCAGAGGAGTATCTACATTGCCCGCCCGCTTTCAACTGCTGATTTTCGACCTTGATGGCACGCTCATCGATTCCTCCCTCGACCTGGCCCACGCCATGAACGCGGCGATGCGCCACTTCGGCTTTCCTGAACACAATGTCGAGGAAGTGCGCAGCTTTGTCGGAGACGGCGCGAGCAAGCTTGTCGAGCGGGCGCTCCCGGAGGGACACAAGGACAAGCTCGAAGAGGGCAAGAAGGTGTTCCTCGACTACTACGAGGAGCACTGCCTGGAGTTCACAAAGCCCTACGAGGGCGTCGAGGAAATGCTCGACGCGCTCGTTGGCGTGCCCAAGGCGATTGCGACCAACAAGCCCGAGTATCTGGCGAAAAAGATCGTGGAGGGCCTGGGCTGGAACGACACCTTCCTGCAGCTCCTTGGCGGCGACAGCCTTGCCGAGCGAAAGCCCGATGCGCTGGTGGTGCGCACGATCTGCGACCGAATCGGAATTTCGCCGGCCGGCACGCTGATGATCGGCGACGGGCCCCAGGACGTGGGCGCCGGCAAGAATGCCGGGGCCTTCACCTGCGGCGTCACCTGGGGATTTCGCGGCGAGGAACTGCTGCGCGGCACGGGGCCGACCTACCTGATCAACCACCCGCTCGAACTGGTTCAGATTCTTTGAGAATTTTGACCGCAGATGAACGCGGATAAACGCGGATTTCAGACCAAGAAGAGTATAACAGGATGCACAGGATAGGCAGGATCAGAACTTCCGGATCCTGATAATCCTGTACATCCTTGTTTAATTTCTTTGCTCTATGCCTTGATCCGCGTTCATCTGCGTTTATCCGCGGTTAACTATCTTCAGCGCGAGAGCGCGATCCAGCCGATGCCGTTCTTGCGTGCAGGCAGGCCGCGCGATTCGGGATAGCTCTTTCGCAGGGCGGCGTAGTCGCGTGTGCTGAGCGGGCCGATGAGCAGGCCGCCGCGGCTGGTGCGGAACAGCCCGCCGAAGGAGGCCAGCGCGCTGAGCGGCGCGGGCGAATCGCTGCTCAAAGAGCGGTGGTAGGCGCGCCATTCCTTGAGGAGCTTCTTGCGCTCCCCGGCGGGCGGGGCGAGCAAGACGAGATGGAAACCCGGGTCGATGCGCGAGCCGCCGTCTTCGACGTAGAGTTCGGGGAATTCGAGTTCCCAGTGGAAGGGGGCATGGTTCTCGCGTAGCTTCTTGAGCGGACGGGCCAGCGGTTTGAGACGCGCCTGCCACTCGGGGTCCTGTTCCTTGAGATCCGAAACGAAACTCTCGTAGGTACCCGAATCCAGCGAATCGGGCGCCCCGTAGGCCAGCAGCCACAGATCGGCAAGGT
The DNA here is from genome assembly GCA_020434085.1 of Chrysiogenia bacterium. Taxonomy (NCBI): domain Bacteria; kingdom Pseudomonadati; phylum Chrysiogenota; class Chrysiogenia; species Chrysiogenia bacterium. The sequence goes on from JAGRBM010000085.1 coordinate 20,031, forward strand.
CGCGGAAGCGCTCGACCCCGCGTACCAGGCGGCGGAACACGCCCTCCTGCTGGCGCGCAGTGCGGATGCGCTCGGGTCCGGCGGTCGAGAGAAGGCGCAGGTCGGAGGCCAGCGTCTTGAGCCGGTCGTGGAAGAGGGCTTCCACAAAGGAGAGCTGGCGCACGCCGCCCTCACGGTGTGCGCCGCGCGAAAGCGCGGGCGCGCGCCCCAGGGAGCTGATCGCGGCGCTCAGGTGGGGATTGCCCACGCGCAGGCGATGGCCCAGGTAGGGGGGCTCCGCGCCGCAGAGCTTGCACAGGCAAGTGACCAGCGCGCCGAGCGCGGCGATCGTCTGCTCGGACTCATCGACGGCAAAGAGATTCGAAATGGTCTCGGGGATCCCCACTTCGGGCCGTGTTCCCTCGATCATGCGGCGGCTCGATTCGGCCAGCAGCACCTCGACGGCGAGAGCGAGCTGGGGCACGCCGGCCAGCAACACGCGCGCGGGCTGCGAACCGCTGCCGGTGCCGGCGAGGATCTCGCGCACCTTCGCGCTGGGTGGAAGTTTCCCAAGCGAGGCGCTCACGCCCGCGTGGGCATCGAGCGCCCCGGCAAGGCAGCGAAGCCCCGCGAGCGCTTCGGACGCGGTGGGGCGGGTGCCCAGCAGCGAGAGCAGGCGCGTGGCGGGCCTTACCCACTCGGCCCCGGGCAGGGCGCGGGCCTTGGGATCCACGGACTCAAAGGGCGCCTCGCGAATGGCGCGCGAGAGGGCGCGGCGCAGGGTTTCTTCGGCGGGAAGCGAATTCTTGGTCAGCGCGTTGAGCAGCGGTGTGCGCTTGGCGACGCCCGACCACTCGCACCAAAGAGCGAGGGCAGCGTCGCCGCGACCGTCGGCCTCGATGAACTCACGCCAGAGCCGGCTCTCGCGCTCGCGGCGGCGGTGTTCTTCTTCGTGTAGGCGGTCCCACAGGCCGCCGGGTGCGGCGGCCGAGGCGGAGAGAAAGGCCAGGATGCTCACCGTCGCGGGCTCATCGGCGTTCTGGATGGCGCTGGTCAGGTCGAGGTCGAGCGTCTGCAGGAGCGGCAGCGGCGTCTCGCGACACAGCAGGCGCCAGCGGAACCCGTCACCGAGAATCGCCCAGGGAATCTCTTCGCGCTCCATGCGGCGAACGAGCTGCGCGCCCAGCGCGCGGGCATCGGGCGATTCATTGTTGTCGAGCAGGCGCTCGTGCGGCTCGACCAGCATGATGGTCACGCGCCGCTCTTCCATGACGCGTGCGTCCACCCAGTGGAGCACGTTGTCGCCGGCGGGTTCGTCGACGAGCTCGAGATCGTGAAAACCCAGAATGCGCTCGAGCAGCGCTGCGATCTCCCCGCGTTCTTCGGCGTCGGTTTCCTGCAGGTATTCGTCGAGCAGGTCGACGAGCCCTTCCAGATGCGCGTACTCCGAGGGCGGCTCGTCGGCGCCGCCGGCAAGCTGGGAAGAGAGCGCCGTGCGCGCAAACAACCGATTGACTGGAATGAGCGGGTTCAAATCCGGTCCTCTAGTTCCGCAGCGCTGCCATCAGCGCCGCGCTGTCCAGGTGATCCTCGAACAGCTTGCGATAGTGATAGGGTTTGAGCAAGCTCGGCCCCTCGGGCAGCCAGGGCAGGGTGCCGAAAATGGGCACTTTCGTGTGGCGTGCCAGGTCCTTTGCGTTGGTTTCCAGCGAGAAATCCTCCCCATCGGGAGGCACAACGCGGTTCAGCACGATTCCCGCCAGCGGGAGCTTTCTGCGCTGGATTTCATTCAAGCTCAGCAGGGCGTGGTTGATCATTCCCAGACGGTCGCCCACGACCAGCAGCACCTTGCACTTGAGGTGCTTTGCCAGGTCCGCCATGTATTTTTTTTCGGTGAGCGGCACGTGAATGCCGCCCGCACCCTCTACGAGGACGAGGTCCTTGTCCCGGGCAATCTTCTTGTAGTGATCGGCGATCTTCGAGAACTCGATCTTCACGCCCGCCTGCCGCGCCGCGGTCTCGGGGGAGATCGGCGGCTCGAAGCGGTAGGGGCACACATCATCGAGAGAGTCGGGATCGCCCGCGCAGGTGGAGAGCAGCGCCGCGTCGGCGGGCAACAGCTTGCCGCGGTGGGGCGTGCAGCCGGTCTCGACGGGCTTCATCGCGCCCACGCGAAGTTTCGCCTTGCGCGCCAGCAGGCACAGTCCGCCGGTGACGAAGCTCTTGCCGACACCGGTGTCGGTTCCTGTAATGAAGACCGGGCGCGACATCGCCACCCCAATTCCCCGCCGGACGCAGCCGACGACTTACCAGCGAGCCGCTTCGGCGAAGAGCTCTTCCTGGCCGGTGACGATGTTGATGGCGTCGTAGGCGACTTCGCAGAGCTTGTCGATGTCCTTCTCCGTGGCCGAGAGCGGGGGCATCAGCACGATGACCTCGCCCAGCGGGCGGAGAATGACGCCGCGGCGCCGCGCTTCGAGAATGACCCGGTGGCCCACGCGCCGCGAAGGATGATACTTCGAGGTCGGGTCCATGGGATTGGGAGCCAGTTCGATGCCGCCCATCAGGCCCAGCCACCGGCACTCGCGCACGTGGTGGTGTTCCTGGATCTCGCGCAGCCAGATGGCCAGCTCTTCGGAGCGCTCGGCCACGTTCTTGAGAACCTTCTTCTTCTTGAACAGGTCGAGGCTCGCGATGGCCGCCGCGCAGGCGATCGGGTTGCCGGTAAAGGTATGGCCGTGGAAGAAGGTCTTGCCCTCTTCGGGACGACCCAGGAATGCCTCGTAGACTTTTTCGCTGGTGAGCGTTGCGGCCAGCGGCAGGTAGCCGCCGGTCAGCCCCTTGCCCACGGCCATGATGTCGGGCTGCACGTTCTCGTGCTCGCAGGCGAACATCTTGCCGGTGCGGCCAAAGCCCGTGGCCACTTCATCAACGATGAGCAGCACGTTGTGCGCATCGCAGAGCTGGCGAAGACGCAGCAGATAGCCGCCGGGCATGTCGAGGATGCCGCCGGCGCCCTGGATCATGGGCTCGATGATGACGGCGGCCAGGTTCTTGGCGTTGCGCGTGATCTTGAACTCGAGTTCGGCCAGCGCGATGGCGCGCGCCTGGAGCGCTTCGCGGCGCTCGCGTTTGTGCCAGCCGTCGAGGTTCACCTTGACGTGCTGGGGGTAGAGGTGCTTGAAGCGCCCGTGGAAATCTTCGATGCCGCCGACACTGACCGCGCCGATGGTATCGCCGTGGTATCCCTCGGAGAAGTAGGCGAATTTGGTTTTCGTCGTCTCCGGCCCTTCGGTGAGCTGGAAATACTGATAGGCCATCTTGAGGCCGATTTCCGTCGCGGTGGCGCCGGATTCGGAATAGAAGACGCGGGTGAGATTCTCGGGCGTCACTTCGAGGAGCTTCTCGGCCAGCTTGATGCCGGGCTCGTGGGTGAGCCCCAGCATGGTGGAGTGACCCACCTTGCCGACCTGGTTCTTGATGGCGGCGTCGATCTCGCGCACGCGGTGGCCATGGACGTTGCACCACAGGGAAGAGACGCCGTCGAGATACTTCTTGCCCTCGACGTCGTAGAGGTAGTTGCCCTTGCCGTGGTCGATGATCAGCGGCTGCTCTTTGATCCAGCCGGCTTGCTGGGTGAAGGGATGCCAGATGTGCTCGTGGTCCGAGCGCGAGAGCTTCTCAAACGCAGCGGGAGAGAGGCCGGACTTCCTCGGGGCCTTTTTCGAGGCCTTCTTGGCAGCCGTTTTCGGCGCAGACTTGGCTGCCTTTTTCGCAGTCTTCTTTGCAGCCTTGCGGGCGGGGGCTTTCTTGGCCGACTTTTTGGCCTTCTTGGGCGCCTTGCGGGCGACCTTCTTCTTGGCGGTCTTCTTCGCCGTCTTCTTCTTCACCGACTTTTTGGCCTTCTTCGGTGCGGCTTTCTTTGCAGCCTTCTTCTTGGTGGCCTTCTTCAAACTCATAAAACCCCCAGGTCTTTTCCGATACTCTCAAAAGCCGTTAACGCGCGGCTCAGTTGATCGCCAGTGTGGCTCGCCATGACCGTGGCCCGCAGACGGCAAGTGCCCTCTGGAACGGTGGGAGGCCGGATGCCGGTAACGAAGACCCCCTCGGCCAGCAGCCGGCGGGCGAATTCCATCGTGGGCGCGGCCTCTCCGATGACGATGGGAACGATCTGACTCCGGGAATCTAGCGTAGAAAAACCCAGCTTGCGAAGGCCCTCGCGAAGAAACAGCCCATTTTCAGCCAGTTTGGCGCGAAGCCCGGGCTCCTCGCTCACAACGCGCAGGGCCTCGCTGGAGGCCGCCAGAACCGCAGGCGGATGGGCGGTGGTAAAAATCAGCATGCGGGAGCGGTTGATCAGGTGCTCGATGAGCGCGGAAGAGCCCGCTGCGAAGGCACCAAAGCTGCCCAGGGCCTTCCCCAGCGTCCCCATGATGATATCGACGCGCCCCGTCAATCCAAAATATTCCACAGCGCCGCGACCGCCCTCGCCGATGCAGCCGGTGGCGTGGGCCTCATCGACCATGGTCCAGGCGCCGTAGCGCTCGGCCAGCGCAACGATCTCCGGCAGCGGCGCAAAGTCGCCGTCCATGGAGAAAACGGTGTCCGTGACGACGAGCTTGTGGCGGGCCTTGGAGCTGCGAAGCAGTTCTTCAAGGTGGTTCATGTCCCGGTGACGGAAGATCTGTTTCTGTGCGCCGGAGAGCCGGCAGCCATCGATGATGGAGGCGTGGTTGAGCTCGTCGGAGAACACGGCATCTCCGCTTCCCATCAGCGCGGAGATGATTCCCACGTTGGCCATGAATCCGGTGTTGTAGACCACCGCGCGCTCGGTGCGCTTGAAGGCGGCGAGCTGGGCTTCGAGCTCTTCGTGGAGCGAGAAGGTCCCCGAGATGTGGCGCGAGGCGCCCGAACCCACGCCGTATTTCCGGGTCGCCTCGATGGCGGCATGCTTTAGACGCGGGTGAGAGGCCAGACCGAGGTAGTTGTTCGAACAGAACAGCCCGACCTCGCGTGCCTCGCCGGTTGCTTCATCGCGCAGCCGGACGCTGGCGTCCATGGCCGAGTCGATGATGCGGAACTTTCGGTACAGCCCGGCCTCGTGCACGGCGCGAAGCTGTGCATCGAGGAAGGAGGCCAGGTCCTCACCCGGCTCCCACTGCGCCTGCGAAGCGGACTCAGGCACGGGCTTCTGCGGGGGTTCCGCCGCCGATGGAATATTCTTCCTCGGGCGATTCCATGCCGACGACTTCGATCTCAAAGCCCATGTCGCGGATCATCTGGTAGTCCGAAGACTCACCCGCGCCATCGGTGGTGAGATAGCCGTTGGCGAAGATCGAATCGGCGACGAGGATCGAGAGCGGCTGCAGCGAGCGCAGCACCACCTCGCGGCCGCCCGCGGCGCGCAGGTCCTTGCTGGGAAGCACGAAGCGGAACATGCACAGGGCCTTGATGGCCTCGCGCGGGGAGAGCTGGGTGTAGCCCTCCATCGGGGTGCCCGGGCGCGGGTTGAGGAAATTCACCGGCGCCGAGTCGACGTCGAGCTCGCGCAGCGAGAAAGCCAGGTCGAGGATGTCGTCGTGACCCTCGCCGAGGCCCAGAATGCCGCCGCAGCAGGTTTCCATGCCCGCGTCCTTGGCGTGCTTGAGCGTGCTGACGCGATCCTGATAAGTGTGCGTCGTCACGACGTTGCCGAAGTGGCGCTCGCTGGTTTCGAGGTTGTGGTTGAAGCGGTCGATGCCGGCCTCTGCCAGGCGCTGGGCCTTGGCCTCATTGAGAAGGCCCAGCGAGGCGCACAGGGAGATGTCCATCTCCGACTTGATCTGCCGGGCGGCCTCGCAGATGACGTCGAGGTCCTGGCCCGAGGGGCCGCGCGTCGCGGTGACCATGCAGTAGCGCCAGGCGCTCGAGGCCTTGGCCTTGCGGGCGCCCTCGACGAGCTCGGCGACGGCCAGTGCAGGCACGGCCGGGACGTTGGTTTCGTAGCGCGCGCTCTGGGAGCAGAAGCCGCAGTCTTCAGAGCAGCCGCCCATCTTGGCGTTCTCGAGAATGTGAATCTGTACTTTCTTACCGTGGTAGTGCTGGCGCACCCGCGAGGCGGCATTGACCAGTTCAAGAAACTCGGTATCGGGCGCATTGAGGACGGCGCGGGCCTCCTCACGCGAAATGGGCTCGCCCGCGATGGCGCGGTCGGCCAGGGTCTCCCACAGGCTGGTATTCTCTGACATCTTGGTTTGTCTCCCCCGAAAGGCCCGGAATTCCGGGGGCTTGCAGTGGGCCCCGGTCCGGCAATGGCGCGGAATTACCACGGGGCCGGCTGACTTGTCAATGCGAGGGTGGGGAGGGTTTACAAGCGAGGCCGGTTCGTGAGCACGCTTTCCGGTCGCCTCAATTCCCCTGACAAGGACGCAGTCTGTCACACCCCTCCGATATCCTTATCCCAGTAGGCTGAGGGCCCCGTTTCCGCGTGCTGCGCGGCGGCCGGGCTCTTTTGGGAGAGGAGGCCCCGATGGCGGTGAACATGGCGGATCTCGCGCGGCGTGCGCGCCGGGCGGACAAGCTGCTGGCGCGCGGGCGGGAGGTGGATCTTCGCGACGAGGATTTCTGCCGGCGCCTGATGGCCCATTACGACGGGATCGAGGCGGCGCTGCTGGGAGAAGAGGATTCCGACTTGTCCGAGGAAGCCTTGGCGAAGTCGGAAGGCCGGAGGGCGTTGCCGCGAGCAGGCGATCTCTCCAACGCAAGCATCGGCACGAAGCGACCCC
>JAGRBM010000086.1 GCA_020434085.1 Chrysiogenia bacterium
ACCGGTTTCCGTTCAATCTGTTTGTGAAAACAGGCGGGGAAGAAAAATGGCGGGAAGTCCGGGACAATGTACTAACCCGGCTCCTCGCGGCATAGGTACGATTGAGTAACAGCGAACCCATATTCGTGCAACTACCGGAAATCCGGTAGTTTGTACTCCCGTATTCTCCGGCCCCATTTTTCACGGTACGACGTCACTTCAAGCCCCACCACCTCCACCACTTTAGTACTTTTAGAATAAAATTAAGTACTTACGTGGTGGGGCAGTGGTGGCCCTGTGGTGGAGCAGTGGTGGAGCTTGTTTCCGGAGGTTCCAGGAAATTTTCGGCAGCATTTGCCGAATTGCTGAACGATATCAGGGCCATGATGTGAATCGGCAGGGGCGTCAAGTGGTGGAGTGGTGACGGTGGTGGACCTGATACTGTGTTCAAGTCCCAGACATGGGTAGCTGTGATCATATTGGGAAAGCCCCGATGCGGGTATCCTTGACCGCGAAAGGAAGCGACCCATGAGCAAGACGCTCTTCATTCTGAACGACCCTCCCTACGGGACCGAGCGCAGCTACAACGCCCTCCGCTTGGCGGGTGCGCTCTCGCGCAAGGAAGGCGAGGAAGTAAAAGTATTCCTGATCGGCGACGCCGCCGCCTGCGCGAAGAAGGACCAGAAGGTTCCCCAGGGCTACTACAACCTGGAGCAAATGCTCCTCATCGTCTCGCGCCACAAGGGGGAGATCGGCGTGTGCGGCACCTGCATGGACGCGCGGGGTATCACCGACAGCGAGCTCGCGGAGGGAACGCGCCGCGGCACTCTGGAATATCTTACGGGCTGGACGCAGTGGGCGGAGAAGGTGCTCGTATTCTGAGGTTTGACTGCCGCCGGGAAACGCGCTCTCGGTCCTGCCCGCTGCTCCCGAAGGCCGAAAAAGTAGCCGATCCCCCGGCCCGCGCGGGGCTCTTGTCTGGCGACCCCTTCGGATCGCGCCCCGTAAGCCGGGATTCCTGGGCTCGTCGGAGTGCGGCGTGCCGGACGGTCCGTCGACCGTTGAGCAGAAAAATGTGCCGGCTCGCGCAAGGTGAGCTTCTTCGATGCAACGGATCTGCGCCGGTCCTCGCCCCGCTGAAAATGACTTCACCGCCCGGTGCCCACCCAAGGTCTATTTTTGTTCACCTCTCCCCCGCGCATTCTTGAATCCATGAAAGGGACGCCAGGACTCGCGGAGTTTCGCATCCGCCGCAAGATCCAGCAGAAGGAGCTTGCCTTTGAGGCCGGGATTCGCAGGCCGCTTCTCTCGAAGATCGAGAGCGGGCGCGTGAATCCCTCCATCGAAGAAGTGCGCGCCATTGCGCGGGCCCTGGGCGTCTCCCAAGCGGAGGTGCTGGCATGTCTGAAGATTCAGGGTTCGAGAGTCTGGAAGAGACGCAGGGAGCGGACGTAGAAGACTGGGAGGACGAGACTCCGTCTTATCCGTTTGCGGCGCCCTTGCCGAAGGTCACACTTCCACCGGCACCGAAGGCGGCGACTGCCGCTCTTCCCGCTGCGCCGGCTTTGCCCAACCCAGTACCCGCCAGTGTGGAAACTGCACCAAAGCTCCACAGCGCCGAGGACGAGACCCTCGCCAAGATTATCGAGTCGCTGGGCGGCCGCGATCAGGCCAGGCGGCTCACGCTTAGTGTGAAGCGCCGGCGCCGCGGCGAGCCGTGGAAACAGCTGCGCCCCATTCCCATCGAGGACTGGATGGCGCAGGAGGGGCTAACCGCCGCAGAGGTCATCGGCGACCAGTTCGGCAACGGCACCTACAAGTGGGAGCTGCGCAACCAGGGGCGCTACAGCCGCTCGGGCTCGTGCGACCTTGAAGGTTTCGACCACGTGCCCGACGAGAAGATTCTCAACGAAGACGACTTCATGGCGCCAGTCGCCGAGGCCCCTGTGATTCCCGTGGGCGAGATCGTTCAGGGTGCCGTGGAAGCGGCCATGGCGCCAATGGCCGAGCTTGTGGGAAGCCTGCGCGGGGATTTGACCACCATCCTCACGGCGAAGCTTCAGGCGCCGACTCCGCCGCCCCCTGTGCCGCGCATTCCGCAGCCCGACCCGGCCCTCCAGACGCTCATCGGCATCCTGGCCCAGCAAAACACAGCGCTCTTTGAGCTGGTCGGTCGGAGCTTCACCGAGCGCACCGCGCCGGTTCCTGTCACCAACGTGCCTCCCCCAAAAGAGGATCACTTCCGCAGCAGCCTTCGCAATCTGAAAGAATTGGTCGGCATTGCCAACGAACTTCGTAGCGCCGGACTGCCGGTTCCCGAGATGCCCGGCGAGTTTACAGGTGACGAGGAAGATGAGGAGATCGATGATCTGGGTGACGTCCTCGCACTGACAGCCCCGACCGCGGGAGAAGTGGCGGAGAAGAACAACCTCTTCGACCGCGCCGGCGCGCAGGTGAGCCAGTCCCTGGAGCGCGTGCTTTCCAGCTTCCTGCGCTATGGCGAAGAGAAGCTCCAGAGCGAAGTCATGGGTGCGGGAGTCGGCGCGCCCCAACCTGACCGGGCGAGTGCGCCCCTGTCGGGAGCCACCCCCGCCGTGCCGGGTCTCACGCCCGAGACGGTCAAGGAGCTCGAACGCCTCTTCAGCCTGGTGGATCAGTGCGTCCGCGAAGGCGTCACGGTCGAGGAATTCAGAGAGCACGTCCTGCCGCGCGTGCCCGAGGAATTCCTGGAGCTCATGCAGACCGGAAAACTCCACGCGGGCGACCTGGCCGAGCTCTCGAAGTTTCTTGGAAAGCCGGAGATAACGCGGCGGATGCAGGAGCCGGAGGTGCGGGAGTATCTGGGAGAGCTGCTGAATTCGCTTCCCGTATCGGAACACGACACCAGAGAAGGCTTAGAATAGGCGTAGACTGATCGATATACCGGTTTGTCCTGTAACGGCAATTACCTGACACAATAGTCGTATCGGACAAGTTGGGTGATGCCGAAGGCGCAATCCTAGCCGTTTTGGGTTGCTCTTTGGTCACCTTAGACGGCTGGCCTGCAGTGCGCTGAGGCTTGGTCATCTGATAATCCTAAGGCTCAAGGCCCGAACCCGATTGACCGGTTACCCAGGGCGATTTTTGCGTTGAAAGCTGCGCATTGCACAAGAGTTTACAGGTCCAACGCGAGAAAATGTGTGCTGGAACTAAACATTCAGTATTTCCGCTAGTTAGTCGCTGCTTGTTCTTATCTTTTGGAACATCTCCGCGCCCAGAATTGTCCAATTAGACAAAAAGCGTCGCAAATTGGTACAGCACAAAGTTTGACCCCGCGCATTAAATCTGGTTCATGAAGACTAGATCGATCCCGAACGCATTCGGGTAGGGGAACATCATGCGCAAGGTAATCGTCTGTCTTTTTTCAGCCGCCGTCACGTCTATGTCTGGAGTAACTGCCGTTCTGGCGCAACAGACGTACTCAGCCAGTTCGATCCTCGATAGCTCAAATCATTCAGGCAGTGTCCAGGATGCACAGACCCAGGGGGATGACCAGTGGCTGCCGGTGGCACTGCCCCCCGAGTCCACGACAATTGCGCCAGAGGAGATCCTGGATGGCAATTTTGACCCGGCCTCTGTAACGGTCATTCAGGACAATGAGAATAATCAGTGGTTGAGCAAGCCCATCGACCCGCCGGTCGCAACCACCTATCCACCCGAGACGCTTGTTGATTCAGGGAACCTGGATGATACCAACGGACTTGCCGATCTTGTCGAAGATCCAGATCTCTACGCACCAGATTATGCAAGCGCGTCTTGGATGGCGCCGCTGTATGATGGTTCAGACACCTATGTTGAAGTGTCTTTTCCCTACCCTGGAAATGGCTTGCAATCAGGGCCAGACCTTCAGGAATTTCGCGTGCTTGTGTCGCGTAGCCCAAGCAGTAGCAGCCGTACGCCGAGCGTTCGTTTGAGGCTGAAAGTGGGAGGGAGCTTCATTACATCGTCGAACTGGATTGATGTCCCGAGTAATCCAACAGTGGTGAGTTGGACATGGGATGCAGACCTTCTCACAAACCCACCGTATGCCAGCATTTCACTTTATGCAGAGGGGAATGCTTCAGGTGGTCCTGGTGGCCAGCGCTCGACGGTGGCGTTCGGCGGTGTCGAATGGAATGCACTGGTCCGGGCCGACAATGACCGCGACGTCCGGGTTTCATTTCCAGCGTCGGAATATTTGCTGGACGAGACTGCAAATGTTCAGGAGATTAGCGCCTTGCTCCGCAAGTCCGGGACCGGGTCACCAGAATATCAGTTTGAGCTCTGGCGACAAGGTGACCCTGGCCAGCCCAGCACATTGATCCGTCAGGGAAGCCGCCAGGCTTTGCCGGTCGAAACGGTGGAAGAAACGCTGGCCCCGGAAACAATTCTGGATTCCCAGAACCTCGACCCGGTGACGGGTGGGATCGTATACGTTAAGGAGTCGCCTGACAGTTCCGATTTCCAATGGCTGACTGCCTCAGACGGGGATGCCGATACCTATTTGAGTCTTTCCTTTCCAACTCCCAGTAATGATCTATCGCTGGGTAGCAACCTTCAGCAGTTTCGTGTGCGATTGCGCGAACACGTGGAAGCCGGAACGTCGCCCACGGCGACATTCAGGCTCGAATTGTGGGAGTGCGTGGATGGCACTACGGAGGTTCAGCGCGCGGTCGGCAGTGATACCAGTCTGTCGCAGTACATTGGATCAGAGTCGCTGCATCCCGACGAGGTCTTTAACCCCATCAATCTTACCTATGCGACTGACGGGCTGGCCGAACTGGCTGATACCGACGCCTCGTGGATGGAGCCGATTGACGGCGTTGCGGACACTGGCGTGGAAGTATCCTTCCCGACCCCGACGGCGCCGCTTCTGGCGGGCCCTGGAAACCAGGAGGTTCGGGTCGAACTACAGGATATCGCTGTTACCGGCAGTTACACCAACTCCGAATACACGATTGAGGTACTGGATGGGGCAACGACTGTTGCATCGGTGGGGCCTATCAATATCTCGGGTCTTACCGCCCAGGTGATTTCTCTGACCTGGAATGCGGGTGATTTGCCGAATGATCCCTCTGGCGCCGATGTGCGGGTTCGGGTCTCGATTACAGCTGATGGGCCGAGTGGGCAAACATCCGGCACCATGCGCATTGGATCAATCGAATGGATTGCCAAGACTGAGGATCAGGGGCTGGTTGCATCTCTTACATGGGGCGCGAACTCACTCGCTGATCCCACCGGGGCGGATGTTGAGCTTCGCATATACGGTGACGCCGACAGCGACTGGACGACTAGAGGTACGATTGAAATCGGTTCAGCCGAATGGACCGCGAAGGTAAACGACTATGAAGTGGTTGAGACGTTTGCTTGGGAGGTCAGTGAACTGGCCGATCCAGGTGATCCTTACGGGAACCGGGCGGAAGTTCGAATCGTCGGGTTTTCAACGGGGGACAATGCGCTCGAAGTCGGTGCGGTGGAGTGGGTTGCCGCCAACGATGAAAATCTGGACCCGTTTGTCGAATTCGGCTTTAGCAGCCCGGTCGAGCCGTTGGCTCAGGGTGCGGGACTGCAAGCGATGTCGGTGCGCACGCGCTCCAGTACCGGGAGTCGGGAGGACGTCCCGGAGTTGCTACTCGAAGTTCTCGTGAATGACTGCGTGGTCGCATCATCAGGAAATGAGAGAATTTGGTATCAAGGGGAGCGGGACGTCGAGCTCGTGTGGGACGCGGCGAGCATCTTGAGCTGTCCGGAGGCTGTGACTCTTCTGCAGAATCCCTCCTATTCGGACGATGATGTAATCAATATTCTGGCGAGCGACATCTCCTTGCGTGTTTCAGCCCTGCCCGATCAGGCGACCCAAAATGCGATTTCGTTGGATTGGGTGAGCTGGTCCACTCGAACAGCTCAAGAGCTGGGCGTCGATTGGAACGTGGCACTGCCGCCCACCACTGTTTGGAGCTACGAGCACGGAGAAGCAGAGCTCGACAAGATCGTTGATTCACCAGATCAACCAGATGGCGAAGCGGTTCTGCTCAGTGTTGGAGAGTCAACGATACGGATGAAACCTGCAGCTATTACTCATGTGGAGAGCTACCCGCCTGAGAATGCAGTGCTCTCCTATATTGAAAATGATGCAGACGAAGCTGATGGCCTGGCAATCGAATACACAACCGATCCTGCTACAGCCTGGGCGCAGATAGGCGTTGATTTTGGCATGCCGCCCGGGCCACTTGTGCTGGGTCCCGGCTTGCAGGAGTGCAGGACACACATCATCCCCGGGACCGGGGCAGCGCAAAATACGGCAGGTGCAAAAGCCTATGAAAGCGTGGGGGGCAATTTCAACACGATTGCTGATCCTGGGTACACAGAGGTCGTAGAGGAGGGTATTCGATCAGCAAGTTTCGACGCAGCGAGCCTCTCCGATCAGAGTGGCGCAAATGTACATTGTCGCGCCGAGAGTTGGGTGGCCTCTGGTCCAGCGCCGCGCGACCATCCCGATGTCGAAGCAATCGAATGGAACGCGACGGTTCTACTCGATGAGGGCTATTTGGATATTGCGTTCAGCGCAGTACCTGCGGAACTCAGCCTTCAAGGCAGCCAGATTTATCGCGTGGCACTTGCATCTGCACTGGCGGGGCAAACGAGCGAAGCATTTGCGCGACTGGAACTCAGAGAGAATGGCCAAGTGGTTCGCTCCACAGGGCCAGTGTCAATTTCAAGTGACGGAGAACTGCTGGAACTCGAGTGGTTGCCTTCGGACCTGCTTGACGTGTCGGCGCAAAATGCCTCTCTTCGAGTAATTTCCATTGGCAATGAGGACTGGACAAACACCATTGCAGTCGAAGCAGTGGACTGGCTCGTAGGTGTCAACAACGTGGCGCCGCAGTTTATGAATGGGCCCAGCACGAGTGCTGCGGAAGGTGTGCTCTATGAGTTCATGCCCCTGATAAGCGATCCGAATGCATGGAACGGTGATCTCCCGTTTTATGCCATTGAAGGACAGCCAGCGTGGGCCGAGTTCGATGAGGCCACGGGAAGACTGTGGGGAGTCCCTGGTAACGCAGATGCAGAACTGTCTTATGACAATATCAAAATTACGGTGATGGATGAAAGAGGAGGTTTTGGCCAAACTGGTTTGCTTTCAATCTACGTGGTCAACGTTAACTCCGCTCCGACTATCAGCGGCGACCCAGAAACAAGTGTATTGGAAGATGAACCGTACAATTTCGTCCCCGGTGCATGGGATGAGGATGAGATTCATGGAGATACGCTGCTATTTACCATTCAAAATCAGCCGGCTTGGGCCAGTTTTAACTCAAGCACGGGCGCTCTCACAGGAACTCCCGGGCTAGGTGAGGTGGGAACGTACGCAGGGATCGTCATTTCTGTAGAGGACGGTGACATGGCCACGGCCTCCCTGCCTCCATTTGACATCGCTGTGCAACCGGATACTGCTCCAGAAATTACCGGAGAGTTGAACCCCCCTTCTGCAGTAGAAGAGACATTTTACACCTACACCGTGGTTGCGACGGATCCCGAGCTCATTGACGGCGACGAGCTGCAAGTTGAGGTCGCGAATCAGCCGACTTGGATGCAGCTGAGCCAGAGCCTAA
>JAGRBM010000087.1 GCA_020434085.1 Chrysiogenia bacterium
TCACTCACCAGGTGCAGGGTGCCCTCCCCGCTGTTGGCCGCCATCACCGGGCGCCACTCGCTCACGTCGATCACGATGGTCGAGGGGAAGCGCCTGTAGACGGCCGCCTGGCTGATCCATGGGTGGCTCTCCACCCGGTCCTTGATTTCGCTGCAGTCGATGCGGAACAGGTTGTCCTTCGACGAGAGATTCGAGAGCGCCAGAATGTCCTCGGCGCCCGCATGAAGATTGCTGCGCACGGCCACGCGCTGCACCGAGAAGGTCTTCCACTCCCCGAGGCCCCACCACGCGCCGTAGAGCGCGCCGGCCACAAGACCGATGGGCGCGAGCTTGCCAAAAATGCGCAGCAGGCCGCCGGCCACGCTGCGAAGACGACTGCGCCGCATCCGCCTGGCACGCGCCGCGGCGGGGCTGGTCGTCTTCTGCTTTTTGGTGCTCTTCTTCGCCATGGCTCTATTTCACGCGCTCAGCCCACGCTGAGGGACGCGCCCTTTAGAATCTCCTCGCACAAATCTTCATAGCTGTAGCCCGCTCCCGCCGCGATCTTCGGCACGAGCGAGAGCTCGGTCATTCCCGGCAGCGTGTTGATCTCCAGGATGTTGCCCTCGAGCCCCTCGGCCAGGATGAAGTCCACGCGGCTCACGCCCCGGCATCCCAGCAGCGTGTGCACGCGCGCGGCCTCGTCCATGAGGCGGCGCTCCACCACCGCATCGAGCGGCGCGGGCACCAGGTATTCGGTCTCGCCCTTGGTGTATTTCGCCTTGTAGTCGTAGAAATTCCGGCGCGTCTTGATCTCCACCGTGCCCAGCGGTTTTCCATCGAGCACGGCGACCGAGAGCTCGCGCCCGGCGATGAACTTTTCGAGGAGCAGATGCTTGCTCTTGCGCGCCGCGCCCTTGAGCACGCGCTGCAATTCGCCCGCGCGCTGCACCATCTCCACGCCGACCGAAGAGCCCTCGGAGTTGGGCTTCACCACCACCGGGTAGCCAAATGGCGACTCCACCGATTCCAGGTAAGCCGCAACCCCCTTGGCGGGGATGCGCAGCTCGATGAACGAGGCGGTCGAGAGTCCCGCCGCCGAGAGGATGCGCTTGGTCGCCGCCTTGTCCATGCAGATGGCCGAGGCAACGACGCCCGAGCCCGTGTAGGGAATGCCCATCACTTCGAGCAGCCCCTGCACGCAGCCGTCCTCGCCCCACTTGCCGTGGAGCGCGTTGACGGCGACGTCGATCTTCGCGCGCGTGAGCTTGCTGGGCAGGTCGCGGCCCACGTCGATGGTGGCAACCTTGTAGCCGCGCGCCTTGAGGGCCGCCGCCATCGCGGTTCCCGAGCGGAGCGAGACTTCCCGCTCGCTGGAAAGGCCGCCCAGCAGCACGCCGACCTTCATGTCCTTGCTGATCTTCATCTAGTTGAGGCTCTCCCCGACGATCTTGATTTCGAGTTCCAGGCGCACGCCGAATTTCTCTTCGACGGCGGCGCGCATTTTCTCCGCAAGCGCTTCGACGTCTGCGGCGCTCGCCCCTTCACCAGTGACGATGAAGTTGGCGTGTTTTTCCGAGACGCGCGCGCCGCCCACGGCAAGGCCCTTGAGTCCGGCCTGCTCGATGAGCCGCCCGGCGTAGTCACCCTCGGGATTCTTGAATACGCTCCCGGCATTGGGCTCATTCGTGGGCTGCGTCTTCTGGCGGTAGGCGGCGTGCTCGCGCACGATGCCGCGAATTTCCTGCGCGCTGCTCGGCTGCAGAACAAGCTGCATGCTCGCCACGATCTCCTCGGGAGCCAGCGACGAGTTCCGGTAGCTGAGCCCCAGGGCGCGCGCCTCACGCGCCTCGATGCTCCCGTCGGGCCCGGCGATCCGAACGTCCTTCAGAATGTGCTTCATCTCTCCGCCGTGGGCGCCGGCGTTCATGCGCACCGCGCCGCCCATGGTTCCCGGAATGAGCGCGAGAAACTCCGCGCCGCCCAGGCAGTCTTTTGTCAGTCGCTGCACCAGCGCGCCCGTCGTCATCCCGGCGCCCACTTTGACGATGCTGCTGCCGTCGGCGCGCACTTCGACGCGCTCGTAACCGGCGAGCGCGCCCTCGAGCACGATCACCAGAGCGCGAATGCCGCCATCGCGCACCAGCAGGTTCGTCCCACGCCCGAGCACGAAGGCCGGGACGCCCGCGCCGTGGGCCGCGGCGAGCGCCTGAGAGAGTTCATCTTCGTTCCAGCACTCGGCCAGCAGGTCGGCGGCGCCGCCCACGCGGTAGCCCACACGCTCTGCAAGCGAGGCGCCGCGCACAAGGCGCCCGCCCAGCAGCGCTTCAAGCGCTCCGGCGAGTTCCTCCATGGCGTCCACCTCTTTGCTCACGGCAAGCATTCCTTACGCATTCTCCCGCGCGCGACGCTCGTGCGCGCGCCCGACAAGCTGGTCGCAGGTGCGACCGATGTTGCCCGCGCCCAGGGTCAGGCACAGATCGCCCGGCTCGAGCGCCGCTTCGATCTTTGCCAGCTCCGCCTCGGGATCGGGCAGATGATGAACATTCTTGTGGCCGTGGCGGCGCACCGCCGCGACCAGATTCTCGGCACTCACACCCTCGATGGGTTTCTCGCCTGCCGCATAGATGTCGGTCACGAACACCACATCGGCGTCGTTGAAGCAGCGGGCAAAGTCCTCGAGCAGCTCCTGCGTGCGCGAGTAGCGATGGGGCTGGAAGATCGCCACCACGCGGCGCTTCCACCCGCCCTTGGCCGCCGAGAGCGTTGCGCGAATCTCCTCGGGATGGTGGCCGTAGTCGTCCACGTAAAGCACATCGTCGATGTCGCCCTTGATCTCGAAGCGACGATGCACGCCCTCGAAATCTTCGAGGCCTTCCTTGATCGCCCGGAAGGGGATCTCCAGCTCGCAGGCAACCGCGATGGATGCCAGCGCGTTGAGCACGTTGTGGCGCCCGGGCACGCGCAGGGTGACGCGGCCCAGGGGCTGGCCGCGAAGCACGATGGTGAAGGTCGCCAGCGAGCCGTGGAACTCGAGCTCTTCGGCGCGCACGTCGGCCTGGGCCGAGAGGCCGTAGGTCATCACCCGACGGCGGATACTGGGGAGCAGGTCCTGGAGAGTGGGGTGATCGTGGCAGGCTACCAAAACGCCAAAGAAGGGGACTTTGTTGGCGAAGGTGGTGTAGGCCTCCAGGACCCGCTCCATCGAGCCGTAATGACTCAAATGTTCTGGATCGATGTTGGTGATGACCGCGATGGTCGGCGTGAGCAGCAGGAATGAGCCATCGGACTCGTCCGCTTCGGTCACGAAGAATTCGCCCGCGCCCAGCGTGGCGTGCGAGCCCACCGAGCGCAGCTTGCCGCCGACGACGACCGTCGGGTCGATGCCGCCGGCGGTGAGCACACTGGCAATCAGCGAAGTCGTGCTCGTCTTGCCGTGGGTGCCCGCAACGGCGATGCCGTATTTCATGCGCATCAGCTCGGCGAGCATCTCCGCGCGCGGGATGACCGGAATGCCACGCTCTTTCGCGGCGATCACCTCGGGATTGCTCGCCGGGACGGCGCTGGAGATGACGACCACGTTGGCATCGTCGAGGTTCTCCGCGCTGTGACCGAAGGCGATCTCGGCGCCCATGGCGACAAGCCGCCGCGTGGTCTCCGATTCCTTGAGGTCCGAGCCGCGCACGCGGTAGCCGCGCGCCAGCAATACCTCGGCGATGCCGCTCATGCCGGCGCCGCCGATTCCGACCAGATGGATCTGTTTGATTCGTCCGTACATTTCTAGACCCTCACCTTTCACTCACCATGGCGATGCACGCGCCCGCGATGTCCTCGGCTGCCCTGGGACGACCGTGCTCACGCGCGCGCGCTGCCATGTCTTCGAGCTTGCCGGGCGCGCCAAGTAGCTCGTCCAGCAGTGCCGATAGCCCATCGGCGCTCATTTCTTTCTGAATCACCACCCGCGCGGCCCCAAGGCCTTCGAGTTCGCGGGCGTTTACTTCCTGATGGTTGTCGGTCGCAAAGGGGAACGGGATGAGCACGCTGCCGCGACCGATGGCGCAGAGCTCGGCAAGGGTCGAGGCCCCTGCCCGCCCCACAACGAGGCTCGCGCCGGCATAGACCTTGCCCATGTCGGAGAGAAATGCCTCGACCCGCGGCGTGCCTGGCGCACCTTCGTAGCGCGCGGCCGTCTGCTCGAACTCGGCGGCGCCGCTCTGGTGGGTCCAGACAAGCCCGGCGTGTTTTTCGGCGAGCGTGCGGTAGACCTCGGGCATCACCTCGTTGATGGCGCGTGCGCCCTGGCTGCCACCCAAAACAACGACTGCGGGCTTTGCCGGCAGCGCGGGGCGCTCGCCCGCAAGCTTCATGATTTCCTCGCGCACCGGGTTGCCCGAGAACACAACCTTGCGCGCCGGAAACGCCTCGCGCGCGGCCTCGAAAGCGGTGAACACGGTGTGCACCACCCGGCCGAGGATTTTGTTGGTCAGCCCGGGCACGGAGTTCTGTTCCTGGATGGCGGTCTTCTTGCCGAGCAGCCGCGCGGCCAGCACCACCGGTCCCGAGACGTAGCCGCCCACGCCGATCACGACGTCGGGCGAGAAGCGGCGGATGATTCCCATGGCTTTGAAAAGCGAGAGCGGCAGGCTGAAGAGCGTCGCCAGCTTGCGCATCAGGCCCAGGCCCTTGAGCTGCCCCACTTCGAGAAACTCGTGGGGAAGGTTTCGCTCGGGAAGCACGCGCGCCTCGATCCCGCGGGGCGTTCCCACGAAGAGGATCTCACTGCCGCCTGGAGCCAGGCGCAGGAAGGCCTCCCCGATGGCGATGCCCGGGAAGAGGTGCCCGCCGGTTCCGCCGCCGGCGATCATCATTTTGAGTGCGCGTTCCATTGCGTCAATTCGTTTCCGTTTCCCTGCCGGGTCAGTCCCAGCTCCATTCGTCGCGGTCGTCCATCACTCATCCCCTTGCCGAGAGGCTCAGCAGAATTCCGCAGGCCCACAGGCTCACGATCAATGAGCTGCCGCCGAAGCTCACCAGTGGCAGCGTCAGTCCCTTCGTCGGCAGCAGTCCCATGACCACCGCCGCATTCGTAAACGCTTCGATTCCGATCAGGATCGCCAGCCCCGCGGCGAGCAGCGCGCTGAAGCTGTCGTCGCATTGCAGCGCCACGCGCAGGCCGCGAACCACGATGATGGCAAACAGGATGATTACGAATCCCACGCCGATGAGACCCAGTTCCTCACCGATCACCGAGAGGATGAAATCGGTGTGCGCCTCGGGCAGGAAGAAGAGCTTCTGCTGGGAATCGCCGAGTCCCCTGCCCGTCAGGCCGCCCGAACCGAATGCCAGGAAGCTCTGAATGATCTGGAAACCATCCGAGTGCGGGCTGCTCCACGGGTCGAGGAAGCTCAGCACGCGGCGCAGCCGGTAGGGCGAGTGCCAGATGAGCAAGCCCGCCGCCACGGCGCCCGGCAGCGCAGTGAGCGCCAGGTGCTTGATGCGCGCGCCGCCGATGAACATCATCGCGCCGCACACC
The DNA here is from genome assembly GCA_020434085.1 of Chrysiogenia bacterium. Classification (NCBI taxonomy): domain Bacteria; kingdom Pseudomonadati; phylum Chrysiogenota; class Chrysiogenia; species Chrysiogenia bacterium. Next base: position 5,513 of record JAGRBM010000087.1, read on the forward strand.
ATTCCGAGCGTGAGCACCGTGCCAAGGTCCGGCTCGGCCAGCAGCAGCGTGGCCACAATGGCCAGCACGATGAGGTGCGGCAGCACGCCGACGCTGTAGATGTGCATCTTGTCGCTCTTGCGCGAGAGCGAGCGCGCCATATACAGGACCATCGCGATCTTGATGACCTCGCCCGGCTGAACCGAAAATCCCGGGAAGCGAATCCACCGGCGCGCGCCGCCCACCTGGACGCCGATACCGGGGATCAGCACGAGGACCAGCAACGCAAGCGCGACGAGCAGTGCCGGATACGCGGCCTGCCGCCAGGTCGCCGCGTGAACGCGCATGCTGGCCATGAGCACGCCAAGGCCGATGAGCAGGTACACCGCCTGGCGCTTGAGAAAATAGAATCCGTCGGCATGGGTCTCGGCGCCGCGCACCGAGCTGACCGAGTAGACCATCACGAGCCCCAGGCACGCGAGCATGAGCACGCACACGAGAATGGAGCGATCAAATGCGCCCACTTCGTGCGGGAAAACGGTGGAGGCGGTGCCCTGCATCGAACTCATGCGGCCAGCCCCCTGACTGCCGATGCGAAGCGATCCCCGCGTTCGGCGTAGTTCCTGAACATGTCGAAGCTCGCACAAGCGGGTGAGAGCAGCACCACGTCGCCGGACTCGGCAAGCGCCGCGGCGCGCGCGACGGCGTCCTCGATGCTGCCGAGTTGCTCGCTCGGGCATACTTCGGAGAGTGCTTCGGCCATCTCGGCCGCCGCCTCACCGATGAGCAGCGCGGCGCGCACGCGCCCACGCGCGGCCTCCACGAGCGGCGCGTAGCTGCCGTGCTTGCTCACGCCGCCGGCCACCAGGATGACCGGCCCGGCAAAGCCCTTGAGGCTCTCGCACACGGCGCCGACGTTCGTTCCCTTGGAATCGTCGAAGTAGCTGACGCCCGAAACCTCGGCAACGAACTCGCAGCGATGCGGCAGTCCCTTGAAGGCGGCGATTCCCGCCTCGATCTGCGCGGCACCCAACCCGAAGGCTTCGGCCGCAGCGACGGCCGCAAGCAGATTCGCCAGATTGTGGCGTCCGGTGAGCTTCGAGCCCGAGA
>JAGRBM010000088.1 GCA_020434085.1 Chrysiogenia bacterium
CCCAGCGTGACCGTGCGATGGAGGGCTTCCGTCGCGGACGCTCCGACATCCTGGTTGCGACCGACATCGCCGCGCGCGGTATCGATGTGGCGAACATCTCCCACGTGGTGAACTTCGACGTGCCCAATACGCCCGATGCCTACACGCACCGGATCGGCCGCACCGGCCGCGCCGAGAAGCAGGGCAAGGCCTTTACCTTCGTCACGACCGAAGATCGCCGCCAGGTGATCGGTATCGAGCGCAAGATCGGCGCGCGCATCGACCGTTGTTCGATCGCGGGTTTTGAAGACCCGGCAGCGCGTTTTGACCAGCGCTCGCGCCCGCCGCGTGAGAACGCCGGTCGCTCGGGTCCCCCGCGCGGACGCAGCAACGGCCCCCGCGGTCCGCGAAACGGTCCTCGCGAGGATTCGCGTGCTCCGCGTAGCGCCGACAGCCGTGATCGTAACGAAAACCGTGGCAACCGCCGCGACGCCCGCGATGATCGCGGCGCACCGGCCGGTGGCCGCTTCGCCAACCGTAACGAGCGTGGCAGCGTGGCAGGCAACCGCGATCGCGACGAGAACCGCGGCAATCGCCGTGAGAGCCCTCCGCGCGACCGTCGCGACGACAACCGTGGCAACCGCGCTCCCCGGGCCGAAGGCCGTGGCAATGCCGGCGGTAACGGCGGAAGCGGCGGCAACCAGCGTTACGGACGCAGCGATTCACGCCCCGGGCAGGGCGCCGGACGCGGCTCGCGCACCGCAGCCGGTGGCGGCAATCGCAAGAGCGGCGGCAACGCCGGCGGTCGCACCCGCCGCAACTCCCGCGCTTCCTGAAGTCAGCCAGAGACAAAAGAAAAAGCCGGCCCCAACGGGGCCGGCTTTTTTGTGCGTGTTGTTTCGGGCCAAAAAACTACTGCATGGATTCACTGAAGAAATAGACCGCCTGCGCCCAGCCGGCCAGGCCGCCCAGAATGGCGCCGACGAGGATGAGTTTCCACTCGTCCTGCTGGAAGGCCGGGCGAAGCACGCCCTCGAAGCTCTCGGAATCCAGATCCCGTAGCTTCTCCGACATGCTCGCGCCCACATCGAGCGTGTGCTCGACGAAGTTCCAGACCAGGCCGCCTTCCTCGGTCAGGCGGGCGTCCATCTGGGTGACCACCATGCGGTCGATTTCGTCGGGATTGACCTGCTGCATGACGACCGAGGCCATGGGGTGGGATTTGTACTTTTCGATCGCAGCGCGCACGTGCTTGCGAAAGATTTCCTGCAGGCGCTCACGCCCGGGACCCTCCGAGACATGGTCCACCACGTTCTGTGGGGTGAGCAGCGTATCGGAGACCGTGTGGGAGAAGTCCACGGCCACTTCGTGCTGGCGCTTGTGAAAGAGACCCTGGAAGGTGAAGGGCCCGTACTTGGTCGGCACCTTGGGCTCGAAAATCATCTTGAGCGCGAGCCAGTTGGTGATGTAACCGACCAGCACGCCGCCCGCGGGCAGGATCCACCATTCGGGATAGATGATCCAGAGCAGGAACTGGGGGATGCCGAACAGGAAGCCGAAGTAGAGTCCCGAGATCTTGATGAACTTGAACTCCTCGCCGCCGGCGGCAAGGAAGAGGTTGTTGAGCAAAGCCTTGTCGCGGGCAATGGCATCCTGAATGGTGCGGCCCAGATCGATGATTTCAGGGGCGACATCCTTGAGGTCGGTGAAGGCGCTCGTCGCAAGGATCTCGACTTCCTTGCGGACGGCCTCGCGCACCTGGGCCTTCACGTTCTCGTCCATTGCGCCCCACATCTGGGCGGCGTGTTCGCCGGCGGCTTCTTCGAGGACTTCGTCGGCCATGGCATGAAGCGCGGGTTTCATGGTGGGCAGAATCTTCTCGGG
>JAGRBM010000089.1 GCA_020434085.1 Chrysiogenia bacterium
AGCATCCGCGCGCTGGCTGAAAAGGCGCGGCGCGAAACCGCGGAGGAACTATGAAAGCGATTCTCTACGTCGCCGGTCGCGGCAACCGCCTGGGCCCGGACTATGTCGATACCCACAAGGTGCTGCTCGCGTTCGGCGGCAAGACGCTGCTCGAATGGCACGCGGTGCACCTCAAGCGGCTGGGCATCAGCGAACTCGTCGTCATCACCGGCCACAAGCGCGAGCTGGTCGAGGCCGAGCTTGAGAGAGTCGCCGCGCACCACGGGCTTACGACGCGCACCCTGCACAACCCCGATTTTCTCGATGGCAGCGTGCTCAGCTTTCGCACTTCCATTCCCGAACTCGAGGGCCTGGGTGAACCGGTGCTCCTCATGGACGGCGATGTTCTTTATCCGACCGAGATTTTACGCCGCCTCGTCGAGTCGAAGCACCCCACTGCGTTGCTCATCGATCAGGAGTATTCCACCGACGATGATGACCCCGTTCTCGTTCCCATCGTCAGTGACAGGCCCGTTGACTTTCGAAAGAAGTGGACCGGACAGTCCGATGTGACCGGGGAATCCATCGGCTTTTTTAAGGTCAGCCCCGAGGCGCTGGGCTTCCTGATTGAGCGCACCAACGCGCGCAGCAAGGCAGAACACCCCCAGGATTCCTACGATGACGTTTTGCGTGACATGGTCCTGGAGGGGCTTTTCGGGCACGAAGACGTGACCGGCATGGCCTGGACGGAGATCGATTTCCTCGGCGATATCGAGCGCGCCCGCACCGATGTGCTCCCCCACGTGATCGAATCGAAGTGACAAGAAGCCACAAAAAATCGATAGCAAGAACGCGCAAAACTGTGCTCAAAAAAATTTCGCCCCCCTCTTCTATAGTCGCGAAATGAGACATTATACTTCTGCACCAATTCAAGCGCAGGGATGCTTGGTCGGCGGGGAGCCGAAATCCAGGCAAAACAAATCCAGGGAGGATTTAAGTATGAAGAAGATTTTGAGCATTGTTTCCATGGTTGCCATGATGGCATTTGTGGCCGCTCCGGCCAGTGCCGCCAGCTACGGCATGGCCGGTTGCGGCCTCGGCTCGATGGTGTTTGGCCCCTCCGGTGAGATGGGCAAGTCCATCGGCAACTCCAAGGTGAGCGAAGTGCTCGCCGCCACCACCAATGGCACCTTCGGCAGCCAGACCTTCGGCATCACCACCGGCACGTCCAACTGCACCTCGGGCGGCATGGCGATGATGGAGAAGGAGCAGGAGCTCTTCGCCGAAGTCAGCTACGACGAAATTTCCCGCGAAATGGCCAAGGGCGAGGGTGAGTACCTCACCGCTTTTGCGACCGTCATGGGTTGCAGTGCCGATGTCCACAGCGACTTCGCCAGTGTGACCAAGGCCAACTACGGCAAGATTTTCGGCGCCGAGGCTTCGGCCAGCGACGTCGTGAGCTCCGTCAAGAGCCTGCTTCGTGACGACGCTTCGCTCGCCAAGAGCTGCTCGCGTCTGTAAATCGGAACCACTCTGTTCCACGTTGAGGGAGGCCTTCGGGCCTCCCTCTTTTTTTGTCACGGTTTTGCGCTTTGCCCCGGCGCTCCACCCGGCTAGTCTTTGCCTTCACGACGTTCCATTTGTTCAGTTGGAGGCATTCCCATGAAACTCATTCGATCCGCAATCCTCTGCGCCGCGCTCATTTTCGCGGCTGCCATTCCTGCCGCGAACGCGGCCAGCTACGGCCCGGCCGGTTGCGGTCTGGGCTCCATGATTTTCGGACCTTCCGGGGAGATGCGGAAAATTTTCAACAACGGCGTTCTCTCGGAGATTCTGGCCGCCACGACCAACGGCACCTTCGGCAGCCAGACCTTTGGCCTGACCACCGGCACTTCGAACTGTGGCAGCAAGGGACTCTTCTCCTACGACCGTGAGCAGGAGGCCTTCGCTGAAGTCGCCTACGATGAGATCTCTCGCGAAATGGCCAAGGGAGAGGGCGAATACCTCACCGCATTTGCCACCCTCATGGGCTGCAGTGCCGATGTGCAGGACCGGTTCGCCACCGCCACCAAGGCCCACTACGGCCAGATCTTCGCCGAGGGCGCACAGCCCGTGCAGGTCGTTCACTCCGTGCGCGGTGTATTGCGCTCGGACGCGGCCCTGGCGAAGAGCTGCTCGCGAATCTAGCGCGTCCACGAATCGTCAACCCGGCGCCGGGCCTGCAAGGGCCCGGCGCTTTTCGTTTTGGCTCCGGTGGGCCCATTCACTATTCTCGCGGCCCACACGCGGGGAGCCCGCTTGAGACCAATGAACCGAGTCCTTTTCATCGCAATTCTGCTGGGCCTGAGTCTGTTGCCGGCTCGCGCCTTCGCTGCCGATGATGGCTATGCCGCCGAACTCATTTCGCAGGCCCGCGCGCGCGACCTGGGCAATTCGCGATACTGGACCCTGCTCCTTCACTATCGCTTTCACATCTTCACCGGCTGGCGCAGCGAGGCCGACGGCGAAGCGTTTTTTCTCGCCGATGACGGCAAAGACGACCCGGTCGCGGAACTCGATGCCGACATCCGCGGCTTCCTTGCCGAGCCCGTTGAAGGCGAAACCCACGCCCAATGCCGCTTTCCCGAGCGTTTTCACTGGCTCCGGCAAGAGCTGCAGCTCGATCCCGCGCGTGTTCCCGCGGTGGCTTGTCCCGATTTCGATTACTGGTATTCCCGGCTCAACCCCGGGAGCGTGAAGCTCATCTTCGCCGCCGCGTATCTCAACAACCCGGCGTCCATGTACGGGCACACCTTCCTGCGCTTCGACAAGAAGGACGCGCCGCCGGGCAGCGACCTGCTCTCGACGATCATCAATTTCTCGGCAAAGATCGGCAACGACCCGGGCGTGATCTACGCAGCCAAGGGGCTCTGGGGCGGCTACGACGGCTACTTTCAGACGATTCCCTACTACATGCGGGTCCAGAAATATTCGAATCTCGAGAACCGCGACCTCTGGGAATACGACCTCAACCTCACGCAGGACCAGATTGATTCCATGGCGCGCCACCTCTGGGAGCTGGGCGGCACGCATTTCGACTACTGGTTCTTTGACGAGAACTGCTCGTACCATCTGCTTGCCGTGATCGAGATCGCGCGCCCCGACCTCCATCTTCGCGAACAGTACCGCACGTGGGCCATCCCAATCGATACCGTGCGCTCCCTGCTCGCCGACAAGCAGCTCATCGGAAAAATCAGCTACCGGCCCTCTTTCTACAAACAGACCCTTACCGCGCGTGAGCACATGAGCCGCGAGGAACGCACGCTAACCGAACAAATTGCCGAAGAACTGGGTCCCGGGCGCTTCGAGGGTATCGGCGCACTGACGCCCGAACGCCAGGGGCTCGTGCTCGATACCGCCGATCTCTACCTGCGTTACCGCATGCAGCGCGGCGATGTCGAACAGGATGCTGCCAAGAACGCCGACCGCGAGATTCTTGCCCGGCGCGCGGCAATCGATGCGCGATCGCCCAGTTACGAAGTCCCCACCCCCGTGCGGCCCGATGAATCCCACCACTCCGGCCGCATTGCCGCGGGCGCGGGCGTCTCGCGCGCGAGCGTCTTCGAGGAAATTCTCTGGCGCCCGGCGCTGCGTGATTTTCTTTCGCCGCCCAAGGGGTTCGAGCCCGGCAGCTTTCTGGAGATGGGTTCGATCCGGATGCGCTTCACCCACGATCCGGGCAACTTCTCGGCCAACAAGAATGAGTTCACCATCGAAAACTACGAGGTTTTCAAGATCTTCTCGCTCTGGCCGCTCGATCCCTGGTCCTTCCGGCTCTCGTGGAAGGCCTCGGTCGGCGGCTCGCTTCCGCGCGAGACATACTGCGAGGAAATTCACTGTTTGACCGGCGGCGCGAATGTGGGTGGCGGGCTTTCCTACCGTACGGGTCTGTGGCGGAGCGAAACTTTCTACGTCTTTGGCGAAGCGCTTGCCGAGGGCGGCGACGGGTTTTCCAAGAACTACCGCATTGCCCCCATTGCATCGGGCGGCATCATCGTGGACCTCGCCGATTTCTGGCAGGTACAGGCCGAGGCCCGCTACCTCTATCCGATCTGGGGCGACCGCGACCCCATCAAGAACGAGCGCCGCGACGTGTGGGATGTGAAAGTGGAAACCGCCTTCTATCTCTCGCGCAATGTGGAGCTGCGCGGCTGGGCCCGTGCCGGCACGGTCCGCGATGAGGTCGGCGGCTATCTGGGCTGGTATTACTGAGGCGCAACGCGCGCTTTCAAATCGGCCAGCACCGGCATTTCTTCCAGGTCTTTTTCGCTGAGTTTTTCCCAGTCGATCCCCGTGGGCGCAGGCGGCGGATTCTTCACTTCGATCACGCGTTCCGGCGTCACGATCCACGAGAGCGGCACGTCGTTTTCATCGCGCGGAAAATCTTTGGCCACCTGAAGCTCGTGCACCGTGGTCAGCACCGGGACCGGGTCGTGGCCCAGGGCGCGCAAGATGCCGTATTCGAGATCGCTGTATCCGTGTCCCTTGCCGCAACGCTTGCCTGTCGCGGTGATGACGACCGAACCGCACACGATCAGGTCCACCTGCGGCAGCTCCTCCAGCGAGACTTCCTCGGCCCAGGGCTTGCACTTCGAGAGCGTCGCCGCTTCGCGGTATTTGTCCGCCGGAATTCTTGCCGGATCGAATCGCATGAAACCGGCAGCAAGTCTTGGCGTCGGCATATAGAGCGTAATGCCGCGCGCAAGCGCCATTTCACGCACCGGAAGCTGGGGCGAATCGGGATTGATCTTGATGGCGCGCACGCCCTCCCAGATCGGCAGCGTGAAGAGCCGCCCTGCCGCCTCGCGCGCGCCGGCAAAGTTGGGGATCCGCCCCTTTACCGGGAAGGGAAAACGCGCCTGCCTCCGCTCGGTGAGCTGCTCCCACGCATGGGCGCGCGCGGCGTCCTTGGAATCGAATTTCATGCTGCCCCTTCACTGCCACCCTCGCGGCTGGTCGCTGCGGCCGGCGGCGATTATAGAACCACTCCATGGCCATTGAGATCCCAGAGGGCCCGATCACGGTGAGCGAGCCGCTGCCGGAGGCCATCCGAACCGCCATCGCCGAGTTCAACGCCGGCGATTATTACCCCTGTCACGACACCATCGAAGAGCACTGGGTGCGCGAAGTGGGTCAACAGCGCATTCTCTACCAGGGCATCCTGCAGATCGGCATCGCCCTCTACCACATCGAGAACGGCAACTGGCGCGGCGCAGTAAAGATGCTCGAGCGCGGCATTCCCAAGCTTCGCCCCTTCGTGCCGAGCTGCCAGGGCATCTCCGTGGCGCCGCTCCTTGAAGCCGCCGAAAAGATCGAAGCGCACCTGAATGAACTTGGGGCGGAGCGCATCGAGGCGTTCGCCCTCACATTTCCAAAAATTGCATTGAGCGAGAGCTGAAGGAGTCACGAATGTCCCTCTACGATCAGAAGACCAGTTCACTTGGCGGCGCCGCCGCCGATCTTTCCGACTTCAAGGGCAAGGTCACCCTCGTCGTGAACGTGGCCAGTGCCTGCGGCTTCACCCCGCAATACAAGGGCCTGCAGGCCCTGCACGAAGAGCTCTCGGGCAAGGGCTTTGCCGTGCTCGGCTTTCCCTGCAACCAGTTCGGCGCCCAGGAACCCGGCAGCGCCGAGGAGATCCAGAACTTCTGCGAGACCAAGTTCGCCGTGAAGTTTCCCATGTTCGAAAAAGTCGAAGTGAAGCCGGGCGGCAGCCAGTCACCGGTGTATGCGTTCCTCACCGCCGGCGGCGAAGTACCCAACTGGAACTTCTGCAAATACCTGGTCGGCAAGGACGGCGAGGTGATCAAGTTCTACCCCAGCAACATCGCCCCGGCCGACAAGGGTCTGCGCGCCGACATCGAGGCGGCCCTCTCCGCCTGATTTCATCACCTTCAAAACAGGGGAAGGCCGCGCGTTGTGCGGCCTTTTTCTTTGCGCCTCCCTGTTGCGTACAATGCGCGGACGATGAACCAGAATGGCAAACCCATCCTGCGCGAGGAGCAGCTTTTCCGTAAAGCCTGGACCGGCTGGATCATGCTGCCGGGCGCGCTGATTATGACTGGCGTGCTGGTCACTTCGTTTTACGAGCTCAACTGTGCCGCCCAGCAGGGGCGTCCCATGCCGCCGTGGTTCATCTGGCTGGTGCTCGCGTTGCTCGTCGTGGTGAATATCGGCCTCTATTATCTTTACGGATGCGGCAAGCTCGTGACCGAAATCCGCGTGGACGGCATTGCCGTGCGATTCTTTCCGCTTACCCGGGACCGCTTTTTTCCCTGGAGCGAAATCGCCACGGTCGAGGCGCGGCATTACCGTCCCATTTTCGAATACGGTGGCTGGGGCGTTCGCGGCCTGGGAAAAAACAAGGCCTGGAATGTGAGCGGCAACGAGGGATTGCAGCTCGTCTTCAAGGACGGCAGGCGTTTTCTCATTGGATCGCAGATGGCCGCCGCACTGGAAGAAGCCGCGCACAGAGCGAGGGAGGAATCCTGTCTATGAAACATCGATACCTGTCAGTGCTGATCTTCGTGCTACTCAGCGCCTGCAAGAACGAGGCGGTCGCGCCGACCAACGAGAACATCCTGCGCGCCTTCACCCCCGGAATTGCTGCTCCCATTGCCAGCGATCTGGTTCGCGCAGACGGCGACGAATGGATCGTCACCGTGGCTTCACCCCAGAGCGTGCGCCTCTTCGAATTTCCCGTGACGAATCTCAACGCGAGCCGCATCGCCTATCAGGCCAGCGCAAAGGCCGAGGGCGTTTTCGGCGCCGCCTATCTGGAGATGTGGGTGCGTTTTCCGGGCAAAGGGGAGTTCTTCTCGAAGGCGCTCGACACGCCGCTTCAGGGAAACATGGACTGGTCGGAATATTCCGCGCCGTTCTTTCTGCAGAAAGGCCAGGCGCCCGATCGCATCCGTCTGCAGCTCACCTTCGCTGACCGGGGAACCGTGCGTTTGAAGAATGTGCGCGTCGAAAAGACGCCGCGCTAGGTCAGATTTCCAATCACCTCACCCAGAACCATTTTCTGCTCGGGAGAGAGTTCGCCCAACTTCCCCGTTCCCTTTGGAACCAGCAGCACCACGGTCGAGCCCATGTGGAAGCGGCCCACCTCGTCGCCCTTGGCAAAGCGCGGGGCGTCTTTCTCGCTGTAGTCCCACACGCGCGGGCGGCCCTTCTTGCTTCCCTTCGCCGGGGCGACGACGCCCTCCCACGCGACCGAGATGCTCCCCACGATGAGCGCCCCCACGAACACCATCGCCATGGGTCCGGCGGGCGTGTCGAAGGAAATGGCCACGCGCTCATTGCGCGAGAAGAGCGCCTCACGCGCGCGCACCGTGCGCGGATTGACGGCAAAGAGATAGCCGGGCAAGTAGGCCATGCGAGTTACCACGCCGGCCGCGGGCGCATGCATGCGGTGGTAGTCGCGCGGCGAGAGATAGATTGTTGCGAACTGGCCGCCCAGGAATTTCTCGGCCTCGGCCTCACTTCCCAGCAGCTCGGCCATGGCATAGTCGCGACCCTTGGCCTGGTAGATGCGCCCTTCCTCAATGGGTCCGGCGGAAGAGACTGCGCCGTCCACGGGTGAGACGATGCTCTTTTCGCCTGCATCGATGCTGCGCGCGCCGGGCTTGAGCTTGCGCGTAAAGAAGGCGTCGAAGTCGGCGAAACCACCCTCGGGCACCACCGCTTCTTCAATGTTGATGTCATAGAGCTTCACAAAAAAACGCCCGACTGCGCGCACCAGGGCGCGGGCCTTCAGGCGCGTCAGCCAGCCCACAAAGGCCGAAAGCGCGTGCTGGGGAAGAAGCCCCTGGAAAGCCACGAAGGCGCGGTCGGAAAACTTGCTCACGAGAGGTCCTCGGGGGGGGTTGCTTACGGACAGGCCGCGGCACCCGGATCATGCGGGCGCACGATGATCTTGTCGATCACCAGACAACGCGAAACCGCCCTCACCGTGTCGGGATTGTTGAAGATCGGCAGCCCGGGATTCAGGCGCACGCCGTTGTAGATGAAATGCGAGCGCAGCGTCGAATCCTGCGCGTTGGTAGGCGGCGCACTGTCCTGGGTGATGATGAGCTCGACGTCGGCATCCGTGGTCCCCACCAGATACGTGTGGTTTCTCGCCAGCGGCACGTCGGTCCCGCTGACGATGAGCGAACCCGGACTGGTATCGTTGACCGGCGGGCTGCTCAGGGGCGTCGGGGTGAACCCCGCGTTCACGTCCGTCAGGTCCCACTGCAGGTCCCAGAAACTGTAGGGGATGTTCGCGTTGTCCGGTCCGATCTCTGCACAGCTATAGAGCGAGCGGTAGGTCACAAAACCGGTGGTCCCGACAACCCGCGTGGTTTCCACGGGCCAGACGCCGGCGACCTCGTCCTGCAGTGCCAGCCGGCTGAACAGGGTGCAGCCGCTCACCAGGTCGACGTCGATCACCTGCTGCACGCCGCGCTCGTCGACGGCCAGGTTGGGGCTGTTCAGGTTCATCGAAATGGACACCGGAAAATAGGGGTCATTGGAGCCGCAACCCGCCAACACCGGAAGGACAAGCAACCAAAGAAAGGCCAGAATTCTTTTTGATGCATCGTGCATGGAGCGCCAAGCGTAGTCCCACCCGCCCTGCGCCAGCAACAATTTGCGAAGCAGAGCCGCCCGAGGGCAAGGACGGGACATTTTTTCCGAATCTTCACATGCTCGTCGTGACAGTTTTGGCTCTCCGTGCCCTTAGGGGGGCTTCTGCATGAGTCTCCCGGATGCTCACCAAATTCATAAGTAATTTCAATCACTTATGTCACATTTCTCAAGTAACGCCGACACAGTCGCGCAAATGGCCTGATTCCGGAGGGATTCACAACTTTACCCACAACTGTGGATAACTCCTGTGAAAACATTAAAATTGAATTATCCAAGTAATTTCAGGAAGTTAACGAAAGTTGTTCTTTTTTCTTGCATCCCGTTGGGGGTCGAATAGACTGCCGTCCTGTCAGTGGTTTGGGTCTTTTTCTCCCCTCTGACTGGCTTGGGAAGAGCCGGTGGGAACTGGCGGCAAAATTCGGGAAAATGGTGATTTTTTCCCCGGTTTCGTCGTCGGAATGGGAGGTTATTCGCCCTGTTGTACTGACAGGGCGTTTGTTTTTGGTGGGAAGTTTTCATCCACGTTTGAACATTCTGGGATCGGGTCCAAAGACCTTGCGTAAACACGTCGAAATTTGTCCCTCGAAGTGCGGCTAACCGTCCGTAATTCGTAGGCTTTTTCGACTTATTCACAGTTGTGGGCAAAGTGTGGGGAAAACTCCCCCTCGCCAGGCCGCACACCGGGGGAAATGCACGTAAAATGGAGAACCTCTGGGAACGCTCGCTTCCGCTTTTCCAACAGTCCATGAAGGACTCGACCTTTGATCGATGGGTTCGCCCCATTCGTTTCGGTCGGCTCGAAGGCGAGCGCATGTACCTCCAGGTTCCCAGCGTCTTCTTCAAGGACTACCTGCAGGAAGGTTTCCTCGATCTCTTCCAGAACAAGATCTACGAATCGTTTGCCGAGCGCTACCAGATCGTGCTGGAAGTCGCTGCGGACGATCCCGCGCGCGCCGGCAACGGTCACAACCCGGCCCAGAGCACCGCGCCCTCGCGCCCGCCCCAGCCGGTGCCCCCGCATCGCAACCCCAGCGCCGCGCGTGAGCGCGTCATCGGCAACCGGCTGAGTCCGCGCTACGTGTTCGAGAACTTCGTCGTGGGCAAGTCCAATGACTTCGCCCATGCCGCCTGCCGGGCGGTGGCCGACAACCCGCATCGCAATGACTACAACCCGCTGTTCATCTTCGGCGGCGTGGGCCTTGGCAAGACGCACCTTGTGAACGCCATCGGCAACCGAATTCTGGACCAGCATCCGAACCTTCGAATTGTTTATGTCTCCAGTGAGAATTTCACCAACGAAGTGGTCAGCTCCATCCAGCACCACAAGATGGAGGAGTTCAAGAAGAAGTATCGCCGCGACTGCGACATCCTGCTGATCGACGACATCCAGTTCATCGCCGGCAAGGAAACCACCCAGGAAGAGTTTTTCCATACCTTCGAAGAGCTTCACCACCAGGGCAAACAGATCGTCGTGACCTCAGACAAGCCCGCGCGCGAGATTGGCGGCCTCGAAGAACGTCTCAAGAGCCGCCTCGACTGGGGCCTCTCCGTGGACATTCAGCCCCCCGAGCTGGAGACCCGCATCGCGATCCTCCGCCGCAAGGCCGAGACCTTCGGCTTCAACATGGGTGATGACGTCGCCGACTTCCTGGCAACCTATTGCGGCAACAACATGCGCGAGCTTGAGGGCTCTCTGAACCGCGTCATGGCCTACTGCGAGCTCTCCCAGCGTCCAGCCAGCCTGGAATTGGTGCAGGAGCTCTTCCAGCACGCCGTTGCCGAGCGCAACCGCAAGCCGACGATCGAGAACATCCAGAAACTTGTGGCCGAACAGTTCAATGTGAAGATTTCCGACATCAAGGGTCCGCGGAAGCACAAGATCGTTGCGCTTCCGCGTCAGGTTGCCATGTTCCTGTGCCGCAAGCTCACGGGCGCATCCTTCCCCGAAATCGGTGAAAAATTCGGCGGCCGCGATCACTCGACTGTGATTTACGCCTGCGAAAAGATCGACAATGCAATGAAACAGGACCTCAACCTGCGCCATCGGCTCCAGACGATCGAGCAAGCGCTCAATCATCCGGCTTGAGTCGCGCACCGGTCCAAAGTCCATCCGCCCGCCTAGCAAATGCCTGGCGGGCTGTTTCGCCTTGTACGACGCTGGCAAGGTCCAGGCCCCGATCAGAGCCCGACGCTGCCTCAAAACACGTCGAATTGGGCACAAACCTGGGGATGAACACGTTGACGGGCCGGAAAAGGCTGGGGTACAAACACAAGGCTTCCACAGGAGCCGACCCGACCAGCGGAAGTTCGGCAGTTTCCCGGAAATTACTCCACGGGAACTACTTCGGCGAACCTATGGAAACGAGGGGGGTTTTTCCGGATCTAAACAGTTCCACAGGCTCTACTACTACTACTGGTTTAATTAATAAAAATAAGAAGAGTAAGAGTAGAGAACTCCACATCCGGAGCCCGCAGGGAAAGTAACCATGCAATTGACCATCTCCAAGCAAGATCTACTCGCCGGCTTGACCGCCACCCAGGGCATCATTGAGAAGCGCAACACCATGCCGATTCTCTCCAACGTATTGATGGATGCCGATGACAAGCGCCTGCGAATGGTTGCCACCGACCTTGAAATCGGTGTGCGGCTCGAAGTGCCGGCGAAGGTGAAGTCCGCCGGAAAAATTACCGTGCCGGCCAGAAAGCTCCTCGACATCGTCAAGGAACTCCCCGATCAGGATCTGGAGTTCAAGCTTGTCGAGAATCAGCAGCTCGAGTTCAAGGTAGGCAAGTTCCGCTCTCGCATCGCGGGGCTTCCGGCCGACGAATATCCGAACCTGCCAAGCTACGAGGACGGGAAGTTCTTTGAGGTCGGCAGTGAGGCGCTCAAGCGGATGGTTGCACGCACGCGCTATGCCGTTTCTACGGACGAGACACGCTACAACCTCAACGGCATCTATTTTGAGAAGGCTGAAAAGGGCAAGCTGCTGCGTCTTGTTGCCACTGACGGGCACCGTCTGGCGATGACCGACAGCAGCGAAATGGGCGACCTGGGTGATGGCTGGGGTGAGCGCGGGCTGATCGTGCCGCGCAAGGCAATTGCCGAGCTCCAGAAGATGCTCGACCACAACGAAAAGA
>JAGRBM010000090.1 GCA_020434085.1 Chrysiogenia bacterium
CGGCATATATTTTCAGATAAGTGATGCGAGAAGGCAGGTGATACGGACGGCCTGATTTAGTTTTTTAGGAGTAACCCATGGCAAATCAACCAAGCAAACCGTTTGTCGAGATACCCGATTCCGACATTGCCCCTAACAGGCCGATTACTACAGACCTGATGACCCGCATTCGGGATTCGTTGATCAACCTGAACGAACGGGTAACGGCGGCCAGGTAGTGGTCATCGGCGGCAAAAGGAGAGAGCCATGAAGACCATCGCGATTGCCGGCGGTTCGGGATACACGGGGGTGCGGCTGCTGCCGCTGCTTTCCGATGCAAAGCTCAAAATCCTGCTGCGTCCGGGGACGGCGGAGAAGTCTCCGTGGGCGGAACGTGACGACGTGGCCCCCTGCGACCTGATGAATCCCGAGTCCCTGGAGCCCAAGCTCACCGATGTCGACGAGATCATCTGCCTGGTGGGCACGACCCGAAAACAGTTCCGTGAAGGCATCAGCTACGAGACCGTCGACTGGGGAATCCCAAAAGCCCTGGCGGAGGCCGGGCACCGCGCCGGGGTCAAAAAGATGCACCTGCTCACCTCCGTGGGCGCGGGCAACCCGACCGGATCCTATCTGGCCTACAAGCAGCGCGCCGAGAACTCGCTGCGCGACTCGGGCCTAATCTGGACCATCGTGCGCCCCAGCGGCATCGTCGGGCCGGGCCGCCCGTGGTTTCGCTTCGCCGATCCCTTTCTCAAGATTGCGACGCACATCCCGGGGCTCTCGAAAAACGCCTGGCGTTTCCACTCGCTGGAGGCCGACCGGCTCGCCGCGATCTTCGCCACGCTCACCCG
The DNA here is from genome assembly GCA_020434085.1 of Chrysiogenia bacterium. NCBI lineage: Bacteria > Pseudomonadati > Chrysiogenota > Chrysiogenia > Chrysiogenia bacterium. Next base: position 834 of record JAGRBM010000090.1, read on the forward strand.
CACCGACGAATACGACAAACGCATCCTCGAAGGCGAGATCCTCCAGAAGATGCCGCTCATCGAAGCCGGGAAGTAGGACGCAATGGAACAGCACGAAGTCACACTCACCTCGAAGATCGAAGGCTTTCGCCAGACCATTCAGGCGGGCCCGCACACGCTGATCGCCGACGAGCCCGAATCACTCGGCGGCACGGGGCAGGGGCCCAATCCCTACGAGCTCCTTTGCTCGGCGCTGGCGGCCTGCACCTCCATCACCATCGAGATGTACGCAACGCGAAAGGGCTGGCCCCTCGAAGGGGTCGAGGTCCGCGTGCATCACGCAAAGGTTCATGCCGAGGACTGCGCCGACTGTGAGGGCAAGGACGGCCTCATCGACCGGATGGAACGCCACATCGTCCTCAAGGGCCCGCTCGACGAAGAGCAGCGCGAGCGCCTGGCCGTCATCGCAAGCAAGTGCCCGGTGCACAAGACCATCCGCGCCGGCGCGACGGTCGTCGACGAGGTCGTGCTCGGATAATTGACCGCGCCGCCCGCACCACCTACAAGCAACTCACGCGCCCGTAGCTCAACCGGATAGAGTATCTGGCTTCGAACCAGAGGGTTGGGGGTTCGAGTCCCTCCGGGCGCGCCATTCACCACTTCCATTGATTTCAGCGAGTATCGCGAAGGGTTTCTTCAAATCATATCGCGCACTTGCGCCGTCCCATTGCGGGTTCGAAAGCAGCTTTTCGAGGAGCTCGCGCTTTTCATGGGGATTCCGGGATTTCCAGAGTGATTTCGCGCAGCTGGCGAGTTCTAAAATTCTCCTGGCCGTGAGGAGCTCTTCGGCGTTGTTGCCGTTTCTCGTACGAGCAAGCGCTTCTTCGGCGCGGCGTTTGTCAGCGCGGAGTTTTTCGAGGCGGCGCTTGTAGGCAACCTCGTCCATGAACCCGGCGCGGAAGTCCTCATAGAGGGCGTCTTCCTTTGCTTCGAGCGCGTCGATTTCACGTTCGAGCCTCGCCGCCTCGCGGCGGCTTTCCGCGCGGGAGTCCTTCTGCGATTTGCCCAGGTAGTCGGCAATATCCCTGGCGAGGGCTTCCGGGATTGCGATGGAATCGAGGGCGCTCTCAAAGTTCGTGAGAATCTGGTCCTCGCTCGCATAGACGAGTTTCTGGTGTGCTTTCCTGCCGTTGGCACAGCGGTAGTAGTGGTAGACGATGCCGCTGGCTTTCTTCTTGGGGTCGTAGGTGATCCGGCAGCCGCAGTCGGCGCAGGTGAGCCAGCCGCCGAGCGCGGAATGGCGGGTGCGCTTGGTATGCGCCGGGACTGTCCCGAAGGTCGCCTGC
>JAGRBM010000091.1 GCA_020434085.1 Chrysiogenia bacterium
GATCGTCCTGCCGCGACCCCCTCAGCCGCCTGCGGCGGCAGCTCCCCCGGAGGGGGAGCGGGGGCGGAGCTGCGCTCACGGCCGCCGCCGTGACGCGCTCTTTGGGCAAGAAAAAAATTTTTGGAAACTGTAAACGAGATTCGAGAGACGAAAACAAAACGAGCCGACAAGCTAACCCTCAGCCCGATCCTTGTCGCGGGCCGCGCGCCGCCGGTCCCAGGGGTTATGCGGGCTCAATGCGCCCAGCAGGATGCGCATCATCACGTCCTTGCGGCGGGCGAGGTCCTGCTCGCTGGGGTTGACGCGCACAATAAGCGAGTTGCCGATGGCCTCGAGTGCGGCAACCAGGCCCACGTAGGTGAGCGAATCGAGGCCCACGCTCTGGGCGGTGGTTACTTCGCTCTCGAAGAGGGCCATGACGTTTTCGAGGACGGCCTCGCGCTGGCGCGATGCGAAGGTGCCGGGGTTGCGGGCCTCGGCTTCGAGCACGCGGCCGAAAGCGCCGGTGGAGACGCGCCAGCGCAGGTAGGTCTCCAGGCCGCGTTCGAGTTTCTCGACCGGGTCGGTGGTCTGGGTGACGGAGCCGCGCACCATCTGGACGAGCGAGAACATCGTGCTCTCGGCCAGCGCATTGAAGGCTTCTTCCTTGTTGCGAAAGAACTTGTAGAAGCTCGGGCGCGAGACGTTGGCAGCCTTGAGGATGTCCTCGACGCGGGTGTCGGCGTAGCCCAGCTCGCCGAAGGCGTCGCTGGCCCCGTCGAGAATGCGCATGCGAAGGGTGGAGGAACCGGCCTCGTCGGCGCCCCGGATGCGGCGCGCGCGCACGCGCGGCGTGCGCGCGCGCAGCGGTTTTTCTGGCTTGTCTCGCCGGCTCATGAACGGGTTCCCTTTGACACGCGTATTATAGAGAGGCTTCCCTTCGATGCAATCGGCGGCGCGCGCGGGGCGTCTGCAGGGCGGGGAGCGGCACTGCCGTGACATGGGCGTTCACCCGGACGCGCATGGAGGCGTTGCGTTTTTCGCGCCCTGCCTGCAAGATCGCACCCGTGAGCGATCGCCCCACCATCTCGAAGACGCGCTTTATCGGCGGCTGCCAGTGCGCGCGGCGTCTGTGGCTGGAGACCTTCCGTTCCGAGCTTGCCGCTGCGCCCGATTTCCAGACGCGCGAGCGCTTCGGGCTCGGCACGCAGTTCGGCGTGCTCGCCCGCGAGCACTATCCGGGCGGCACGCTCATCGGCGCGACGCAGAACGCCGCCGCGCGGCGCGCCACGGACGAGGCGCTCTCGGACGCCTTCGTTCCGGCGATCTACGAAGCGGCGCTCCAGCATGAGGACGTGCTCGTGCGCGCCGACATCCTGGTGCGCGCGGGCCTGGGGAGCTGGGACCTCATCGAGGTGAAGTCGGTGCGGAACGCGCGTGAGGTCTTTGTGCTCGACCTGGCGCTTCAATACTGGGTGGCGCGCGGGGCAGGGGTGCGTGTTGGCAAGGCCGGGCTGCTGCTGCTGGCCGAGGGGGCGAGCCTGGAGAACATGGACGCCGACCCGGCCGGGCTCTTTGCCTTCGAGGACCTGACCGGCGAGTGCGAGCGCCGCCTTCCCGAGATTGCCGAGCGGGTGGCCTTCTTCCACGAGGTGCTGGCCGGGCGCTACGCCCCTGACGTGCCCATGGGCCCCCACTGCCGCGAGCCCTACGAGTGCCCCTTCGTGGCCCACTGCAGCCTACAACGTTAGCGCTTTTCACCGGCCGGGCGGGGTGCTAACAAGATCCATGAGAGTTCAACAGAAAGTGCGCATCCCATGAGCGGTCACCGCGTTGTCGTCTGCGAGGACGATCCCTCCACCTCCTTGCTGCTCACAAAGGCCATCGGCACCCTGCCGGGCGATGTGAAGGTCGTGACCTTTGAGAGTGTGGGAAAGGCGCTGCTGGAGCTGCAGAAGAACTCGACCGACCTGCTCATCCTCGATCACATGATGGCGGGGGTGAACGGGCTCGACGGTCTCAAACACATCCGCAAGGCCGAGTGGGGGAAAGCCCTGCCGGTGATCGTCTACTCGGCCGCCGACATCGAGCGCGAAGCCATTGCCGCCGGCGCCAACCGCTTCCTTCGAAAGCCGCTTCCCATCGGAGAGATCCGCAAGGCTGTCAGGGAAATTCTCGGTCTCGACGGAGACTGATCGCTCAGCCCGCGCGTTGCCACATGCCCCAGTAAGTAATCGCCGACATGGTGAGCGCCCCTGCAAAGGACGCAATCGCGATGCGTCCGGCCAGTCGGTGACGGCCTCGCGCGGCTTCGCGCTCAGGCGCATCAGCGCTCAGCGTTTTGGGCGAGAGCACGAGCGCCCAGATTCCGGCCGTAAGCATCACCGAGATAAACCCCTGATGGACGCGAAGGACCGTGACGAAGAAAGGCTCCCAGGTATGCAGGGCCTCACGGCCGATCACGGCGAGCTTCACGCCGTAGCTGGCAACGAAGGCAATGACCAGCGCCACCGCGCCCTTCATGCGCCGCCTGTGGGCTTCGACGTCCCCGCCGCGCACGGCCAGCACGCCGCTGATGGCCAGCGCAAGGGCGGTGCCCGCAAGTGCGAGCGAGAATGTCCAGAAGCTGAGGCGAGCATCCATGGCCGTGTACTTACCGCACGGGCAGGGGGGGAAGCCAGTGCTCAGCGCACATTGCAGTCGGGCCAGAACGTGGCAACGCGCTCCAGGGTGTCGTCCTCAGGCGTGCCGTCGCTTACCAGAATGGTTCGAAGCGCGGGGGTCGCGTCCGGCGCATGCGAATCAAGGAGCGAGCGTAGCTGTGCGCGCGAAGCAACAAGGGCCGTTGCGCCGCTCACCTGCGGCTCGCCCGGCGCGCCGATTGCCAGCGTGCTGCCCGAGATCAGGCTCGCCAGCACGGCCGAAAGTCCAATGGGATTGCTCGGTTCGAGCAGGCAGAGCACCACGTCGCCGGTATCGAGCGCGAGCATCTGCGCCATTGCGCGCCCTTCCTGGCTGATGCGCTCGACGCTCAGTGCCAACACGTGCTGCTGGAGCTCGGGCGCCAGCGGCGGACGCAGCACGAAGGGAGACTCGCCCATGGGCTCGGACAGGAAGACCAGGTCTCGCTCCAGAGCAAACGCGCCGTGACGGTGCAGGCTCTCGAAGTTCGTCCACAGCGCATTGGGCGGTGTGCCGTCGACGATGCGGTGATGGATGGGAACGCTGCTGGAGGCGAGTTCCTCGATGAGGTCGCAGCAGTCGAGCGTCTCATCGGGCTGGGGGCAGCACACCGCCGCCGGGCGGATCATCTTGAGGTAGCGCTCGACCCCGTAGGCGATGAGCTCGGTCGGAAGGGGCGCGGCCACGGCGCCGAGTTGCTCGATCCCCACGAGGGCGACAACAAAGGCGGCGCTGAGCGGGAGCTGCAGGCAGATCACATTGCCCGCGCCGACCCCCACGCTGGAGAAGCCGGCGGCCACGTCGCGGGCGCGGGAGAGCAAGCCCTCGTAACTCAGCGTCTCGGCGCCCGAGACAAGGGCCGCGTGAGCCGGCACATGCCGGACCCAGTGGCCGATGGCATCGGCGAGATTTTCGGGGGCATGCAGCAGCACGGGCACGTTGCTCATGTGCCAAGCCTATCTGATCGGCGCGCCTTCGTCAGCGCCCCGCGTTCAGTTCAGGTGGGTTTCGTTGACGTAGCGGTCGCCCTCGAAGCGGTCGAAGAAGACGGCCACGTCGGGGTGGTTGATGGGCGTGTTGAGCTCGTCGGGCTCGAGGTGGCGTTCGGCGACGTAGGTGTGGTGTGTGCCGTTGTGGACGAGGACATTGTACCAGGGCTTCTCGCGCGGCGGGCGCGAGCGCGCGACATTCTCGTACCACTCGTCGGTGCCCTGAAAGGTGGCATCGACGCCGACGATCACGCCGCGGTATCCGAATTTGGTATGCTGGACCAGTTGCCCGAGGGCGAACTTGGCGTGATACTCGTTCATGTGCCCATTCCCTACGGGGCTCTAGGATGCCTGTCCCTGCGGGGCGATGGCAAGTGCGGCGATTGTTTGCCTTCAAATGGATACACGGAGAGAGAGAACGTGGAACAGAGCGATCTGGCGCGCCTGGCAGGCGAAAAGCTTGCCGCGCGCTTCTCACCCGAGCGACTGGAGATCATTGACGATTCGGGGCGCCACGCCGGGCACAAGAGTGCCGGCGGCGGCGGGCACCTGCGCGTGCTCATTGTGGCGGCCGACTTCGAGGGGATGAATACCCTGCAGCGCCATCGCGCGGTCTACGACGCGCTCGGCGAGGAAATGCGCTCGGGCCGCCTGCATGCGGTGGCCATTTCCGCTGCCGCGCCCGGGGAACCCGCTCCGGCCTGAGTCATGGCAGAGCGATTCTTTAACAGCGATTACAAGGAACACGCCGTCCTCAGCGACGGCAGCCACGTGACGCTTCGGCTCATTCGCCCCGAAGACAAGCATCTCTTGACCGAAGGCTTCTCAAAGCTCTCTCCCGAGGCGCGCTACCTGCGTTTCTTTACGGGCAAGGGAAGGCTCACTGAGGGCGAACTCCACTACTTCACCGAGGTGGACCAGGAACACCACTTCGCGCTCGGGGCGCTTGCGCGTAGCGAAGACGGCAAGCACTTCGGCGTGGGCGTTGCGCGCTTTGTTTGCCTGAAGGACGACCCAACGGTCGCAGAGCCGGCGTTCACGATTCTCGATGACTGGCAGGGCCTTGGGCTCGGGCGCCTGCTCTTTCAGCGCCTCATGGCCGCAGCGCGTGAGCGCGGCGTCGAGCGCTTTCGCATCGAAGTGCTGCGCGAGAATCACTCCATGCTCGATCTCATCGATCGAACCTGCAGCGAAGCGGTCTGCACGCCGAGCGGGCCGGTGATGCAGATCGAGTTCCGCATTCCCGACGTGCCGCCCCAGGCCGGACCCGAGGACAAGTCCCACCACTCGCCCTTCTACCGGTTCTTTCGCCGGGCGACCGACCAGAGCGAGCTCTTCCAGCGCGCCTCGCGCACGCTCACGCAGCTTCGCGCGAGTTTCCTGATGGGCGAGGGGATGATCGACGAAGAGGATTGAAGCGCCGCCGGCGCTCAGGGCTGCGGGACCGGGCAGCCGCCCAGAATGCGAAAGACATCGGTGTTGTCGAGCCCGTCTCGAACGAGCTGGGCGTTGGGGCCCTGCGCATAGATCGCGACGGGCGTGCTGGTGTGGTTGGTGTGCAGCCAGCGCGCGGGTGGCGGCCATTCACCATTGAAGGTGCGCGGCAGTTTGAGCCCGCCGGTCTCGTGATCGGCGGTAACCAGAATGAGCGTGTCCTCGCGCCCCTTCGCCCATTCGAGCGCCACTTGCACGGCGCGATCGAACTCGGCGACTTCGGGGCCGAGGCGTTCAATGTCGTTCTCGTGCCCGGCATGATCGATGCGCCCGCCCTCGATCATCAGAAAGAACCCGTCGGGGTCGGTCTCCAGAATCTCAAGCGCAGCGCGCGCCATTTCGGAGAGGTGGGGCAGCTCTCCCACGCCGTCCTTTTCATAGGGCATGTTGTCGTCGC
>JAGRBM010000092.1 GCA_020434085.1 Chrysiogenia bacterium
CCATTTCGAGGAAGCTGAGGTCGTCGACGGCGAAGGCCTGTCCCAGGTGATGGGCGGCCTCGTCGTGGCGCCCGCGGGCGAGTTCGGTCTCGGCGATGAGGCGGTGGCCCTCGTGGAGGAGCGCGCTGTCGCGGGCAATGGCGAGGAGCTCGCGCGCCTTCTCACACACCGCCGCCGGGTCTTTGGGCTCGTAGTAGTAGGCCAGGAAGTAGGCGGTGACGCCCTTCTGGTGGGCGGCTTCGGGAAGCTCGGCCTCGGCCCTGAGGCAGCATTCAAGCGCGGTTTCCAGGTCGCGCTGCTTGGCATGGACGTAATGGAGCAGGGTCCAGCACTGGGCGCGGTCCTCGGGCGTGGCGGCATCTTCGAGGGAGGCGCGAAGGAACGCCTCGGCCCCCTCGTAATCGCGGCGGGAGACGAGCGCTTCAAACGCCATGAAGCGCCGGTCCAGGGAGCCGGGGACTTGCGGGTCGGGGGTGCTCATCTGCGCGCAAGGATAGCTGGCCCGCGCGGGGCCGCTCAAGCGGGCTCGTCCTTCGACAGGCTCAGGACGAACGTAGTTCCCGTTCGCCCTGAGCCAGTCGAAGGGTGGAACGGGTCTCTGACTGCGCTGGTTGGCAACCCCGGGGGGCGCCGGTATAGTTTCGCGCGCTTGCAACAGACAGACCGGCGGGGGACGCCGTGGGAGTGCGTGGTGGAGAAGACCGATTTCCTCAACGTCTTTGAGGGGCTTGAGGGCAGCGAACTCATTCAGGATACGTTTCTCTTCGAGAAGCTGAACTTCGACGAAGCGGCGGGGCTGGCCTCGCAGTTCGAGCTGCGCGCCTACGAGCCCGGCCAGACCATTCTCGAGCAGAACGCCATCGGCGAGTCGCTCTACCTGGTAAAATCCGGGAAGGTGGCCGTCATCAAGTCCGATGGCGAGCACGAGCAGCAGCTCGCCGAGCTGGGCGAGGGCGAGCTGTTTGGCGAGATGTCGCTCGTCGAGACGGAGCTGACCTCCGCGTCGGTGCGCGCGGTTGGCAAGACCGAGTGCCTGGTGCTGCCCAAGTTCGCCATCGAGCAGATCATGAAGCACGACCGCGACTTCTCGCTGAAAATTTACCAGGCCTTCTGCAAGATCCTCTCGGAGCGCCTTCGCCGCACGACGCAGGATCTGTTCGAGGCGCGAAAGGGCCGGTAGGAGCCTGCCCGGTCGTGATCGGGGAAACCCGTCATTCTGAGCAAAGCGAAGAATCGGTTGGAGCCGGCTGGGACGCGATTCTTCGGGGCGAGCCCCTGAGAATGACAACATTGAGAGCGAATCCAGCAAGCCGGACTGTTCTGTATGATCAAGTGGGGACGTAGATCATGAACATCGAGTATCTCAACAAGATTCTGGCGGCGGGTGTGAACAACAACGCCTCGGACATCCATCTCAAAGTCGGCCGGGCGCCGATGTACCGCGTCAACGGCATGTTGCACGAGATCAAGGCGCCCAAGCTGACGCCCGAGGACACGCGCTCGGTCTCCGAGGCGCTGCTCAAGCAGAACCTCACGCCGATCAACGTCGACGACATCACCGAGTACGATTCCTCGTACACGCTGGAGGGAACCGGCCGGTTCCGCATGAACATCTACAAGCAGCGCGGCAACCACACGGTCATCCTGCGCGTCATCTCCATCGAGATTCCCAGCTTCGAGCAATTGGGCTTGCCGCCCTCGCTCCAGAAGATCGCCTCGATGGAGCGCGGCATGGTGCTGGTGACCGGCGTGACGGGCAGCGGCAAGTCGTCGACCCTCGCGGCGATCATCGACTACATCAACACGAACCGGAACGTGCACATCCTGACGCTTGAAGATCCCATCGAGTTCGTGCATCCAGACAAGAACTCCTCGGTGAGCCAGCGCGAGGTGGGGCAGGACTCCAAGAGCTTCTCGGCGGGCCTGCGCGCGGCGCTGCGCCAGGACCCCGACGTCATTCTGGTGGGCGAGATGCGCGACTTCGAGACCATCGACATCGCGCTCAAGGCCGCCGAGACCGGCCACCTGTTGCTCTCGACGGTTCACACCACCGATGCGCCCAGCACGATCAATCGCCTGGTAGCCGTCTTCCCGGCCGAGCAGCAGGCCGGCGCGCGGCTGCGCCTGGCGGAGAATCTCAAGGCGAGTATCTCCCAGCGGCTCATCCGCCGCGCCGACGGCAAGGGCCGCGTCGCCGCCGCCGAGATCATGATGAGCAGCATGTCCATTCAGGAGAGCATCCGCGAGCCCGGCAAGCTTAGCGAGATGCGCGGCCACATCGAACGCGGCTACTCCGACGGCACCACCCAGAGCTTCGACCAGCACCTCACGGATCTCTATCGCAAGGGAATCGTCACCCTCGAAGACGCCAAGGCCGCCGCATCGAGTCCCGCGGACTTCGAACGCGCGCTGAACATCGAGTAGGGCGGCTGCTGTTATAAGAACATTCCTGTCATCCCGAACGAACGTGAGGGATCTCGCAACGACGAATCAGCGTTGTCCCTTGTGCGGGCAACAGCCTTCGTATCTGCGAGATCCCTCACGTTCGTTCGGGATGACAGATGCGTGAATGCGAAGGGAGCGAGGCTAGCGCACCAGCCACAGGCTCAGCCCCTCGAAATAGGTGATCGCTGCCAGTGAGAGCAGCAGCAGAATCAGGAAGGGCACGCTGGCGCGGAAGACCTCGGAGACGGGTTTGCGGAAGAAGGTGCTGGAGATGAACAGGTTGATGCCAAACGGCGGCGTCACGAACCCGATCTCCAGGTTGATGACGAAGATGATTCCCAGGTGGATGAGGTTCACGCCGAAGGCCTCGGCAATGGGGACGACGAGGGGGCCCACGATCAGGATCGCGCTGAAGATGTCCATGATGCAGCCGACAATGAGCAGCAGGACGTTCAGCGCGACCAGGAATCCCAGCGGGCTCTCGACGTAGCCGCGAATCCACTCGGTGGCTTCCTGGGGGATCTGTTCGATGGCCAGAAAGTTGGTGAACGCCAGCGCCATCAGAAGAATGATCAGGATCGCGCCAACGAGCACCATCGAATCGACGATGATGGATGAAAGATCCGAGAGCCTCAGCGCCCTGTGGACGAAGACCTCGATCACGATCGCGTAGAGCAGGGCCACGGCAGAGGCCTCGGCCGCGGTGGTGATCCCCCCGTAGATGGAGCCCAGCAGAATGACCGGCAGCAGCAGGGCCCAGATGCCGTGGACGGCTTTTTCCCTCACGAGTTCGAAGGACAGGCGCTCGCGGGCGACGCCGTATTTCCCGGCGCGCCAGCTCGAGTAGAGCACCATGGTTCCGATGGAGAGGATGCCGGGAATGACACCCGCCAGGAAGAGCTTGTTGATGTCGGTCTTGGCGATGACGCCGTAGATGATGAGCGGTAGCGAGGGCGGCGCCATAATTCCGATGGCCCCGCAGGAGGTGAGAAGCCCCAGCGAGAAGACGTCGCTGTAGCCCTCTTCCTTGAGCGCGGGGTAGAGCATTCCGCCGATGGCGATGATCGTCACTGCCGAGGCCCCCGAGATCGCCGCGAAGAAGGTGCACGCGGCAATCGTCGTGATCGCCAGCCCGCCGGGCAGGAACCCGACTGCCGCGCGCGCGAACTCGATGAGCCGGGTCGAGATCTCCCCGCGGGTCATCACCATGCCGGCGATCGTAAAGAACGGAATCGCGATGAGGACCGGCGACTCGGTCACGCGGAACATCTGGAGCGGGATGGAAACGGCGTATTCGTGGAAGTGCGCCACGTAGTCGGAAAACGGTGCGCCGTCTTCGGCCAGCCACGCCAGGTCCTCGCCGCCCTCACCCCAGAACACAAAGGACGTGAGCGAGAGGATCGCCAGAACCAGCCACAGCGGCACGCCGCTGTTGAGCAGCACGAGAAATACCAAAACCAGCAGGAGGGCTGTCCACATCAGGATGTGCCCTCCTTGCGTTCAAGCTGGCGCGCGGCCAGCTCGGCGGCGTGGATGTCGGCCTCGTCATCGAAGCGGTGCTGGTAGGAAAAATCCCCGGTGCG
>JAGRBM010000093.1 GCA_020434085.1 Chrysiogenia bacterium
TGCACGTTTCTCCGATAGTGTGAGCCCCTGTGAAGCTGTGGGGACAGCATTCACATTCATCCCGAATCTTGTGGCGAAATTCCTACCGCCCCTCCAGCTCCAGCCACTGGCCGTCTTCACCGAGGATGATCTCGCCATTGAAGGCGTCGGAGGTGCCGCGCAGGAACATCCAGTCGGCGATTGCATTGGGGAGCGGGCCCACGTGGGCGTAGACGAGGGTCTTTACGCCGGCTTCCTGCGCGACCTGCGCGGCTTCGACGGGGCTGGTGTGGTAGGTGACCACGTCGCGGGTGAGTTTGGCCCAGCGTTCGTGGCCGTTGCGGTCGGCCCAGCTCTGGCCGTATTCGACGAGGCGTTTTCCCAGGGCTTCGTGGATGAGCATGTCGGCGCCCTTTGCGTGGTGGGCGACATTCTCGCTCTTTGCCGTATCGCCGCTGATGACCAGCGTGCGTCCCCGGTATTCGAACTTGTAGCCGTAGGCCGGAACGACGGGGTCGTGTTTGACCGGGAAGGCCGTGACGCGAAGGCCGTCCTTTTCCAGCACCAGCGCCCCGGCGCGCGGGTCTTCGACGGGCACGGCAATCGCGCGCATCTCCCCGGCCGCAGGCGGCATGTACTTCGCGCCGTGGTGATCGACGCGGTGCTTGCGGTCCCAGGCGTAGGCCTTCGAAAAACCATCGACCACGTCCTCGATTCCCGGCGGGCCGTAGATGGGAAGCGCCTCGCCGGAGCGCCCTGCCAGCCAGCTCTGCATCGTTACCTCGCCGATCTCGCCGATGTGGTCGGAATGAAAGTGCGTGATGAGCATCGCGCTGAGCTTGCGCCGGGGCATGCGCGCCATCGCGGCCACGCGCCAGGAACCGGGGCCCGCGTCCACCTGGATGACCTGCCCTCCGGCGATCACGACCACGCAGAAACTCACGCGGCGCGGATCAACCAGCGGCGTGCCCGTTCCGCACAGCAGCACGTGCAGGTTCCCGTCGCTCAGGTATTCCTCGTGACCGGGGTCGAGGTTCTTCTCCGCAAAATGATCGAAGACTGCGTCGCAGCCGCCCGCCAGCAGGGCGAGGGCCAGCAACAATACGTGGGCGCGCTTCATGCTTCTTCCTCCGCGTCGTCGTCTTCCATGGGGAGCGCCGGGATCGGCTCGCCGGGCTCGCCGAGCGTTGCCAGCGCAATGCGCAGCATCGCCGCGCGCGCGCGTTCCATGTCCCGGTGGCTTCGCCCGGGTCCGTCCAGCAGCGCGAGCGAGATCTGCTCGAGCGCGCTCATCAAACCGCGCACGACGAATTTGTCGACCCGGCCGCCGCGCACTTCCTCGAACTCGTCCTGAAAAATGCGCACCAGATTGTTGAGGAGCTCGGCGCGCTGGGGTGCGATGCGCGAGTTGGGGCGCATCGCCTCCACATTGAGCGTGCGCGCAATGGGGCCGGCGCCCGTCTGCACCATGAGGAAGGCATCGACGACCTGCTCGACCCGCTTGAAGGGATCGGCCGGCAGGCGCAGTGCCATCCGCATCGTGTTCTGGAGCATCATCGAAGCGATCTCATAGATCGCCTCAAAGACATCGTCCTTGTTCCTGAAGAAGCGATAGAAGGTGCGGCGCGAAACATCGGAAGCCTGGAGGATGTCCTCCACCGAGGTGTCGGCAAA
>JAGRBM010000094.1 GCA_020434085.1 Chrysiogenia bacterium
CCGTCGTCGGCGGCGACGATCAGCACGACGATGTCGGTGACCGCGGCGCCGCGGGAGCGCATGGCCGTGAAGGCCTCGTGACCGGGGGTGTCGATGAAGACCACCGGACCTTGGTTGGTGTCGACCCGGTAGGCGCCGATGTGCTGGGTGATGCCGCCGGCCTCGCCCTCGGCCACGCGGGCCTCGCGAATCTTGTCGAGCAGCGAAGTCTTGCCGTGGTCGACGTGACCCATGATGGTCACGACGGGCGGACGCGGCTTGAGGTCCTCGGGCTTGTCCTCGCTCTGCTGGCGAAGGATTTCGTCTTCCTGAAGGCCCACGCGCTCGACTTCAAAGTCGTACTGCGCGGCGAGCAGTTCTGCAGTCTCACGGTCGATGGCCTGGTTGGCCGTGACCATGACACCCATGCCCATGAGTTCGCGGATCAGTTCGGCCGATTTCACGCCCATGGCGGTCGCCATTTCGGCGAGCGTGATCGAGTCTTCGATACGAATCGGCTTCTTCTGCGTCGGCGGCTTGGTACCGCTGGAGTTTTTCTTGGCTGCGCCGCGGCGCTTGCCCTTCCGGCGCGCACCGGCATCGCGGCCGCTGGGAAGGATCTCTGCATCGACGAACCCGCGACGCTTGCGGATGACGCGCTTGGTCTCGTTCCAGTCGGCTTCGTCGCGGACGCCTTCGCGCCCCTTCTTGCCCTTGCGGCCCTTCTTGCGAGCCTCGGCGGCTTCGTCGGGAACGCCGCCGGGCGCGGTAATCGAGGTCGGAGCTGCTTCCGGCGGGGGCGGCGGCGCCGCTTCCACGCGGGGCTTAAATGTTGTCCTGACCGACTCGATGATCTTGAGCCGCGGCGCGTCCGGGTCGACCACGTCGACGATCGGGCGCTCTTCGGGCTCGGGCGCGGCCTGGGGTGCTTCGGCGCGCGGGGCCTCGGCAGCGGGTGCCTCAGGCTCGGCAGCAACCGGCGCCTCGGGCTCGGCGGCCTGGGCCGCAAGTTCTTCGGGGGTGGGTGCCGCGGGCTTCTCTTCGGGCAGTTCGATCTTGGGGCGCTCGACCTTGGGCGCCTCGGTCACGCGCAGAAGACGCGGGGATTCTTCACTCTCGCCGCCGGCGGCCTGGCTCTCGGCAGCAGCTGCCTGTTCGGGCTGGGCGGCCTGGGGCTCGGGCGCCTCATCGCCGCGCGAGCGGCGGCGGATCACGGTGCGCGAGACACGTCGCTCGGTTACCTGCTCGGTGACCTGGCTCTCCTGGTCGCTGCGGACCACGGTGACGACGCGTTCCTTGCCTGCGATGGGCGGAGCGCCCGTGCCGGCACCGCCTTCGTAGAGCTTGGGGAACCGGTTCTTGAATGCCTCATACTGGTCGGTCGTGATGGAGCTTGAAGCAGTGCGGGCGGCAATGCCCATCTGCTCAAGCTTCTCCATTACGTCCTTGCTCTTAAGGCCGGTTTCCTTGGCGATCTCGTGTACTCGCTTGTTGGCCATACGACGCTCTTATCTTCTTTCCCTTGCGGACGCTTGATCCTGCAATACCCGACGAAGCTTCGAACTGATTGCGAAAACCTGCTCATCAGGCTTCCGCTTTCTCCGCCTCGTCACTCTCGGCAGCCGCGGCATCCGCTTCCTCGCCTGCTTCAGCCGACTCTTCGGGAGTCGGCTCGTCGGAGGGCTCGGTGTCCATGTTCTCGTGAACCATGTCTTCCTCGCCCGGCTCGACTTCAATCTCTTTTTTCGCCTGCTGGGGCGCAGCCTCGAGGCTGGCCTCAACATGCTTGCGTGCACCGTTCAGAATGCGTGCAGCCATGTCGGCATCGATGCCGTCGATGGCCTCTAGTTCCTCGGCGGGCATCTCGGCCACTTCCTGCGCGGAGCGGAAGCCTTCGAGATAGAGCAGTTCCACGGCCACGGGGCTGATGCCCTCGATGGCGGCCAGGTTTTCCTTGGCGCGGTTCTGCTCTTCGGCGAACTCCGACTCGCTCTTCATGTCGATCTTCCAGCCGGTGAGCTGGGAGGCCAGTCGCACGTTCTGTCCGCGGCGACCGATGGCCAGCGAGAGCTGGTCGTCGCCGACGAGGATCTGCAGCGTGTTCTCTTCCTGATCGACGAAGACCTTGAGCACTTCGGCCGGTGCCAGCGCGTTGACGGCGAAGCGGCCGATCTCGGGGTCGTAGACGACGATGTCGATCTTCTCACCGCGAAGTTCCTGCACGACGGCCTGCACGCGCGAGCCCTTCATGCCCACGCAGGCGCCGACGGGATCGACGCTGGAGTCCTTCGATGAGACGGCGATCTTGGTGCGCGCGCCGGGCTCGCGGGCGATCTGAACGATCTGCACCACGCCTTCGGCGATCTCGGGCACTTCGACTTCGAACAGACGCTCGACAAGATGCGGCGTCGCACGCGAGAGAATGACCTGCGGGCCCTTGGCTGCGCGGTTCACGTCCAGGATGTAGGCGCGAACGCGGTCACCGGGGCGGTAGCTCTCGCGCGGGACCTGCTCCTTGCGCGGCAGCGCCGACTCGGTGCGGCCGATGTCGACGATGATGTCGCCGCGCTCGAAGCGGCGCACGATGCCGTGCACCAGCTCGCCCACGCGGTCTTTGTATTCTTCGTAAATGATGTCGCGTTCGGCGTCGCGGATCTTCTGGATGATGACCTGCTTGGCCGTCTGCGCGGCGATGCGGCCGAAGTCGGTGAGCTCGAGCTTCATGCCCACTTCGTCGCCCATCTGGGCGTCGGGGTCGAGTACGTGGGCGTCGTCGAGGGAGATCTCGATCTCATCGTCCTCGACGTCTTCCACGACGGTGCGGAACTCGAAGAGCTCCACCTCGCCCAGGTCTTCATTGAACTGGGCCTCGATCTCTCGATAGGTACCCAGCCGCTTCTTGGCGGCAGCCAGGATGGCCTGTTCGAGGGCCGAGACCACAATTTCGCGCTTGATTCCCTTGTCCTTGACGACGGAATCGATCACGCGACCGAGATTTCCAAGCCCGAGAGCGTCAGACATCGACTCTACTCTCCCACATACTCAAGATTTGCTTTCGAAATCGTGTCGAGCTGAACCACATGGGGTTCTCCTTCCACTTCGACGACGATCTCGTCTTCTCCAACTTCAATCAACGTGCCCACGAGAGTCACAAGGCCGTCCACCGGCACCCGAGGAACCACCCGCACCAGCTTGCCCTTGGCCCACTGGTAGTGACGAACCTTTTTGAGGGGCCGCGTCAAACCTGGCGAGGAGACCTCCAGAGTGAAGGCCTGCGGGATGGGATCTTCCACATCCAGGACCGTGCCGAATTCCCTCGAGAAGGTTTCGATCTGGTCCAGGCTGATCCCACCGGGGCGGTCCAGGTAGACCCTCACCAGCGCCGAGTTCGAGCGCGGGAGGAATTCCACCTCTACCAGTTCAAGGCCATGAGCCTCTACCAAGGGCATCGCCAGCGCCTCGAGGCGCGTTTCCATCGCAGTGCGATCTGCCATTGGCTTGCCTTTGCCTGGCACTCCGAAATAAAAAAGAGCGGGCTGACGGCCCACTCTTTCAGAGGAGTGCCTACTCAAGCGGTCCTTATCTAATACACGGGCGGCGTTTTGACAAGGTGCGCCGTGAGCCCCGCGCCGCCCGCCTGCCCCATTGACCGCGACGGGCCGGCCGGGACACACTGGCGGCGGAACTTTCTCCAAGGATTTCAGGCATTTGAGCCTCAAGGCCCCCAAATCCCGCATTGCCCGCGTCCTGGACTCTCTGGGGGCGCTGCCGCTGGGGCGGTTTTTGTTGATTCTCGCGGTCTGGGCCTGCCTGAGCCGCCTGCCTTTCCTCTTTACCGACCTGCTCAACAATGATGAGGGCGGCTGGTGGATGGGGGCGAAAATCTGGCTCTCGGGCGGGGTTCCCTACCTCGACTTCATCGACAACAAGCCCCCGCTCATCTACCTGCTCTACGCCCTGCCCCAGCTCATCGGGATTCACAGCCTCCATTTCATGCATGCGCTTTCCCTGCCGCTCATCTGCGCGACGGGCTATCTGGCAGGCAAGCTCGCCATGGAGCTCGCCCCCGTGGAGGCAGCGCGCCGCCACTCGGGCGTGCGCCTGATCGCCCTCTTCTATGTGGGCTTGAGTGCGCTCGGTCCCTCGCGCCAGTTCCTCCCGCTGAATACCGAACACGCCGCCATGCTGCCCATGGTCTGGGCCATGCTCTGCTACAGCCGCGCGCGGCTTGGAATTGATGAGCGGCGCAACCTCGCGCTGGCCGGCGCCCTTGTCGCAATTGCAGGGCTCATTCGCCAGAGCCTGCTCTTTGCCACGCCGCTGCTGGCGCTCGAACTGCTCTGGGCGCCGCTGGGTCGCGCGGAGGACGAAGAAGACGCGCGGGTCGAGACCCTTGGCGCACTCAAGCGCTGGATCTTCTTCGGCGCGGGCTTCTTGCTGATCAATGGTCTCTTTGTCGCCTACCTCGCCGCCAACAACGCGGTTGGCGAGGCGTTCTTCTGGATCGTGATGGCCAACAGCGATACGGCCCGGCACTCACCCGACCTGGCCTATCACCTGCTGCGTTTTTCAAGGAACATCCTGCCCAGCATCGCGCTGGCCCTGCCGCTCTGGATCCTCGCCCTGCGCGGGCTACGCCGCGAGTGCTGGGCCGACGCGCCGCGCTTTCGTCTAACAATCCTGTGGATGGGCAGCGCGGCGGTCGCCCTGTGGACAGGCTCGCTGGGCGGGCGTTGGCTCGGTCACTACTACATCCCGGTGCTGGCACCGCTTTCAGCGGTCGCGGGCGCGCGCCTTCTCGCCCTGCTCTCGCGCGACGAGAGTGCCGGCACCCTGGGCGCGCGACTTGGCGGATCGGCGCTGGTGCTGGTCAGCGCGGGCGCCCTCATCTTTGGCGGCGCCAACATCGCGCGCACCCTGCGCGGGGGCTATGAGGAAGCCGGTCCCGTCCTCAGTGCCGCCGCCGCGCGGATCGACTCGCTCACGGATCAGGACGACCCCGTCTTCGTCTGGGGCTTTGCCCAGGGGCTCTACTATAAGGCCCGCCGCCTGCCAGCCAATCGCTTCATCGCGCCCAACACGCCGATTACCGGATACATGTTCGGCGCCGAGCGGGCCTTCGACGAGCTCGACCTCGAAAAGCTCGTCCTGCCAGAACAGTTCGACCACTTCATCGGGGATCTAAAGCGCGGCCGGCCCAAACTGTTCCTCGACTACGCCGAGAACGACTTCCACTACTTTGGGCGTCACAGGATCGAGCGCTTCCCCACGCTGCAACAGTGGCTCTCCGAGAACTACCGCCGCCTGCCCGATGAAGGACCGATCGTCTTTTACGAGCGCGTCGACCGGCGCTAAGCCACTTTCCATCGGCGCGCCCGCGGCGCTAGACTTCCATTCGCATGACATCAGCAAACGACAAGGAACTGCGCGGCGTGATCCTCGCCGGCGGGAGCGGCTCGCGCCTGGCGCCGCTGACCAAGACGACCAACAAGCACCTGCTGCCCGTGGGCCACGAGCCCATGATTTACCACCCCATCAAGAAGCTCACCGACGCGGGGATTTCCGATATCCTGGTCGTCACCGGGGTCGAACACATGGGTCAGGTGGTCAATCAGCTCGGTTCGGGCAAGGACTTCGGCTGCCGCTTTACCTACAAGGTGCAGGACGAACCCGGCGGCATTGCGCAGGCGCTGGGACTGGCCGAACAGTTCGCCGCCGGGCACCCGGTGATCGTGCTGCTCGGAGACAACATCTTCGGCGATGCGCTCTCTGGCCACATCAAGACCTACGAAGGCTCGGGCAAGGGCGCGATGGTGTTGCTCAAGGAAGTGAGCGATCCCCAGCGATTCGGCGTGGCGCGCTTCGATGGCGAGACGATCGCCGAGATCATCGAAAAGCCCAAGGACCCGCCTTCGAACTCCGCAATTACCGGCATCTATTTCTATGACGCGCGGGTCTTCGACTTCATTCGCAGGCTCAAACCCTCGGCGCGCGGGGAGCTGGAGATCACCGACGTGAACAACCGCTACCTGGAACTGGGCGAGCTCGCCCACGCGCGGCTCTCGGGCTACTGGACCGACGCGGGCACCCACGAATCGCTGGCACGCGCCAACGCCCTCGTGCTGGGGCTCAAGCCATGAGCTTCCGCCGCATTCTGGTCACCGGCGCCGCCGGGTTCATCGGTTCTCATTTTGTCGAGCGCGCCCTGGAAGATCCCGAAGTCGAATGCGTGGTCGGCTACGACGCGCTCACCTATGCCGGGCGCAAGGAACACCTTGGCGAAGCGCTAGAAGACGCGCGCTTTACGCTGGTGCAGGGCAATGTCTGCGACGAGGACTTTCTGATCAAGACCCTGCGCGCCGAGCG
Source organism: Chrysiogenia bacterium (assembly GCA_020434085.1). Classification (NCBI taxonomy): domain Bacteria; kingdom Pseudomonadati; phylum Chrysiogenota; class Chrysiogenia; species Chrysiogenia bacterium. The sequence continues at coordinate 6,346 of JAGRBM010000094.1, forward strand.
CATCGACGCGGTGGTACACTTTGCCGCCGAGACCCACGTAGACCGCTCCATCCTTGGCGCGCGCATCTTCATGGAAACCAACGTCACCGGGACCTACACCGTGCTGGAGGCCTGCAAGGCTGAGAACATCGAGCGGCTCGTTCACATCTCCACCGACGAGGTCTACGGGCCTACGCCCGAGGGCGAGCAGTTCAAGGAGGATGCGGGCTTTCGCCCCTCGAGTCCCTACGCCGCAAGCAAGGCGAGCGCCGACCTGTTCGTGCAATCCTTCATCAAGACACACCGGCTGCCGGCGCTCATCGTGCGCGGGGCCAACAACTTCGGCCCGCGCCAGTTTCCCGAGAAGCTGATCCCCTTCATGGTGCACCGCGCGCTGCTGGGAGAGGAACTCCCGCTCTACGGCAGCGGCCGCCAGCTTCGCGACTGGACCTATGTCGAGGACTTTGCCGAGGGCGTGTGGCTTGCGCTTCAGCGTGCGGACGACGGTGACATCTTCAACCTGGGTGCCGGCAACGAGCGCACCAACCGCATGATCGTCGAGACCCTCTGCGACGAGCTCGGCTGCGACCGCGGGGAGATCGCGCTTGTCGCCGACCGGCCCGCACATGATTTCCGTTATGCCATGGACAGCTCACGCGCCGTGCAGAAGCTCGGATGGACTCCCAAGGCAGAGTTCGACGAGGCGCTGCGCGCCACCATCCGCTGGTTCGCTGCCCGCAAGGACTGGATGGAAAAGGTCTACGCCGAGACCGCCGATTACTTCAAGGACAACTACGCCGGTCGCTAGCCGACAAGAAAAAAGCGCCACCCGAGGGGCGGCGCTTTTCGTTTGGCTGCCTGAAATGATTACGCGCGGGTGATCTGGATGAGCTGGGGCTGCTCTTTGGCCTGCGCAACGCTCACGCGGTGGGCGGTCTGCTGCGAGACCGAGAGGAAGGCCTGCGCCGCCGCACACTCGGCGTCGACGAGCAGGATGGGCTCGCCCTTATCACCGCCCTCGACGACGCGCGGGTCGAGCGGCACCTTGCCCAGGAAGGCCGTGCCGATTTCGCCGGCGATCTTCTCACCGCCGCCCTCGCCGAAGATCTTGTACTCGTTGCCCGTGTCGGGCGCGACGAAGAAGCTCATGTTCTCGACGACGCCGATGATGGGCACGTTCACCTTCTCGAACATGGAGACCGCCTTGTAGACGTCGGCAAGCGCAACGGCCTGCGGCGTCGTGACGACAACCGCGCCGGTGAGTGGCACGCGCTGGCACAGCGAGAGCTGCACATCACCGGTACCCGGCGGCATGTCGATGATGAGGTAGTCGAGCTCGCTCCAGGCGATGTCGGTAAAGAATTGGCGGATTGCCGAGTCGAGTATCGGGCCGCGCCAGATGACGGGGTCTTTCTCGCCGACGAAGAATCCAAACGAGATGATCTCGAGCCCGTGCTTGCGCGCGGGAAGGATCTTCTCACCCACCTGGCGAAGGTCCGCCTTGGAGACGCCCATCATGAGCGGGACCGAGGGGCCGTAGAAGTCGCAGTCCATCAGCCCGACCTTCGCACCGGCCATGGAGAGGCCGACCGCGAGGTTCGCGGCGACGGTGCTCTTGCCCACACCGCCCTTGCCCGAGGCGACGGCAATGATGTTCTTGATCTGGGGAACGGGGTTGGCCTTGCCTCCCACGTCCTGGCTGCGCACGTTGGAGCTCATGTTGACTTCCACGCTCTCCACACCATCAATCGCGCGGACGGCGTCGGTGGCCTGGGTGCGGAACTGTTCCTTGATCGGACAGGCCGGCGTGGTCAGTTCGATGGTGAAGCCCACCTTGCCGCCGTCGATCTTGAGATCCTTGACGAAGCCAAGGCTCACGATGTCCTGGCCGAGGTCGGGATCGATGATGACGGAGAGGGCCTTCTTGATTGCGTCTTCGCTTACTGCTGCCATGGTTGCTCCCAATTCTGCAGAGCGGTCCGGGAGAGGACCGCGGCGCCTGTTCTAGTAGGCTCGCACCCGGTTTCGCAAGTGCGCTGTGCCCACGATGTTCGTCTCATGGAGGGTGAAACGGGTGGAAAGGGCTACGGTGTGCAGGCTCCGGGCAGGAAGCTGCACTGGGGTGCGCTGTCACCACAGCCGCAAAGGGTCGTGCTCAGAGTGCCCGAGGTCGTGTAGTAGGTGACCAGCACGCGCTCGCCCGAGTCGGATTCGAGCACCGGCAAAGTGAGCGGAACCAGTTGCTCCGCTGAAAAGCGCTCGCCCGACTCGAAGACGAAGCGGTAGCTCGATGAATCGGTCGGGTCGGTCAGAAAGATATCGGGCCGCGCCGCCAGGTTGAGATTGATGCTCGTTCCCGGCGCGCCGCCGAAATCGCTGGCCGGCACGTAGAACCAGAGCCCCGTAACCGCCAGGCCGCGGAAGGGTGTCACGATCTGCGGCAGCGGCGAAGCGGCCACCAGAGAGCCGGAACCGATGCCGACAGTCCCGATGGAGAAAGGCCCGGTGAAGTCGGCCGGATCGGTGAGATCCTGGCAGGGATTGCAGGCAAGGAGCACCGCGTCCTCGGGCGCGGCACTTTCAACGCAGGTCGTCGCCGCGTCGGCATCTCCCTCGACGCAGCCATGCAGCTCGCTGAATGCGCAGTTGGCCGAGGGGCTGCCCGGCAGGTAGGCGCACAGGTCCTGTTTGCTGTAGGGCGCGCTCAGGAATGTCAGCTCCGCGGGAATATCCATAGGACTGGCAAAGCTGATCGTGTCGGCGTCGAGATCGACGCTGAGCGGCGCGGTCAGCTCAATGTCGTCCTCACCGCCGGCCACGCGGAACACTCCGTTGGAGGAATCATCAACCAGCACCGCATCGACGCGGATCTCCTGCCCGCCGCCGGGCAGGATGACATTGAGGCGAATGACCAGCGCCCCGGTCGTGTCGAAGTCGGGAATCGGGACGGCGAAGTTGCCGTCTTCATCGAGTGCAGCCGAGCTGAACACCCCGCCGCGGGTCATGAAGAGCACCGCGTTCTCACTCTGGGAGAGCGCGCTGGTCATCGGCGCGGCCACCAACTGGCCCACCATCACCCGGCCGCTGCCGGGAACGATGGTCGTGCTGGAGCACCCGACGCCCAGCAGGCCCAGAAGCATCACAAAAGTAAGCGTCGCTTTGCGCATCGAGATCCTTTGCCGCAGCCCGCGCGGGCCGCGTACTGCGGCGCTCAACTTAGTCCCATCCGCGCGCCGGAATCCAGACGCGCGCACGCGGCTTCTTATCACGAATGTGAGGGAGATCACCAAACGTGCCCTGATACAAAGCACCGGGCGTGACTCCGTCATCACTTTTTCGCATCCATGCCTTCTAGGGGCGTGGGGGCTGTGGTAAGTTCCGCGCTCCGGAGCACCTCAGGGTGAGGAAATCATCAAGTTTGGCGCGAGATTCACACAGAAAAACGGGGGGAAAACGCACGCTCCTCGTGTGCCTGCTCGCACTGCTTTGTCTCCTTGCGCCCGCCCTCGCGCGGGCCGAGCGCAGCCCGGAGGTCCAGCGCGCCCGCGACCTGATTCGCCTCGGCGAGGTACGCGCCGCCCACCGCGCGCTGGTGGGGGTTCTCAAGAAGGACCCGCGCGATGTGGATGCTCACTATGAGCTCGGTCGGGTTCTCCTCTCCTATGAGCCGCCCCACTACGAGCAGGCCATCAAGCACCTGACCTACGCCACCGACGAAAAGCCCGACGTGAGCGACCACCACCTGTGGCTGGCGCGCGCCTGGGGCATGAAACTCGAAAACTCGAACATCGTGGCCGCCGCCTTCGGGCCGGTGTGGGAAGTGAAGGGCCACTTCGAGCAGGCCGTCGAGCTCGATCCCAAGAGTGCCTCGGCCCGCACCGACCTGTTTCAGTACTACCTGTTCGCCCCCAGCATCGTGGGCGGCGGGCGCGACAAGGCCCTCGAACAGCTTCGCGCCCTGGGAACCATCGCGCCCGACTCGGTGCTCTTCCACACCTCCCAGGCGATCATGGCTTTAAAGGACGGCGACATCGACTCGGCCGTCATCGCCTTCGAGCGCATCGCCCAGCTCTCGCCCCCCGATGCCGGGCAGGCCTTCTTCGAGCTTGGAATGATCTTCCTCTCCCAGCGTAACTACAACCGGGCCTACCGCTACCTGAAAAAGGCCATGGACGCGGGCACCGCCATCGAGCCGCCCCACAAGATCCTCAAGCCCAACTTCGTGCGCAACGCCTTCTATGAAAAAGCCCGCTACGAGATCGAGAACAACGTCACCGTCTCGGTCGATTCGACGAGCCTCTCGCGCGAGGGCCGCATGAGCGCCCGCAAGGAAGATAACGATCCCAAGTACGTCAAGCTCCTGCGCATGCTCGGCACGATCTACGAGCGCAACGGCCGCTCCGAAATGGCCCTCAAATACGTCCAGCGCGCCAAGGCCCTTGCCGAGAAGGCGCAGTAGGCGGCTTCGCCGCGCTTCCTTTTTCCATTTCCGCGATTTTTTCTGATCGCCCAGGCCCGTATTTACAGATTCCAAAAATTTTTTCTTCTCCCTGTCCTGAGCCTGTCGAAGGGCTTTCGCGCGGCGATCAAACGCGCGCAAAGCGCGCCACTTTTCCCTGCTCCCCTTCCGGGGGAGCTGTCCGGGCGATAGCCCGGACTGAGGGGGTGCCGCGTACCGCCGCGCTGCAGAGCCGAAACACCGCCCGCACAACCCCCTCAGTCACCTTCGGTGACAGCTCCCCCGAAAGGGGAGCAGGGATCGTTGGGGCCTGCCCGCCGAAGCCTCGGCGAAGGCTGGGCCTCCTCTTTTCAGTATGGAGACGAGGTGTGACCGATCAAGTCACATGACCCACGATGGCCCACGATGGACCGAAATGACCCGAGATGGACCGCAGAATTTAGATGAGTGCGAGACGTGCCAGACAGCCTTAACCCTGATTGGGTCCCATGCCCGAAAGACCCAACACGATTCCGAGCACGCCATTCCACAAGTCCACATTGTCGCACAGATCTTTTTCACCGGCTTGTTGCCAATGTCTTTCCACAGCATTGCGCGCTGTTTCCAGTTCCGGGACGAGTGTTGGGGGAGTTAAATGGACGACAGGATGCCCGGTAAGATAGCTGAATGCCGACACCTCTACACCGGACATCGCCAGTACTATTGCGGGCGCACCGCTACTGAGCAGTGCTTCCACCTGAGACTGAAGTTCGAGATCGATTTTATCGATGGTACGTGCGAGCAAAATCAGCCCCAGATTACACGTGCCAATGTACGCGGCGACCTCTGCTACATCGCCCCTGGCTCCCTGAAGCCGCACACCTTTGTCGTCAGCACAACAAACTTCACAAGAATACTGGCGCAAGTAATCCGCCATTCTGGCTGCGCACTCCCAGTCGACCCGGTGATAAATGATCGCGACCCGCATCTGTCTTCCCCCCGGCATCACTGGGTTGCTACGTGAACTTCATCTGCTCGCTGAGCTGACATGGTCGGCTACTTTCCCTGTAATTTCAATAGATTCCACAAAATCGCGCACCGCGTCAACAATCCCCTTGACATCCCGCGTCATTGTCGTATTTTGTAATACATCGAAACGATGCTAACCCTATGGAGGTTTGAGACAATGGACATTCAGCAGATTCAGGAAGAGATTCGCAAGAACATGGAAGAAGTCCGCGCCAACGTGGAAAATGCGGTCAACTATCTCTCGGGCAGCGA
>JAGRBM010000095.1 GCA_020434085.1 Chrysiogenia bacterium
CCATTCGCGTCATTCGTGACTTGAGCCTGCGCGTGACACCGGTGCCGGGCCTGACCATCGAAGCCTTCGTGATCTTCACCCATTACGAGCGCTATTGGGACGCGGTCGTGCATTTCAAGATGCCAGGGCCCGCCGCCATGTTTACCTCTTCGCTCGATGTCACCTTCTTCCAGGACTTCATCAATCTGACCGGGGTGCAACTTTCCACGGCGGCGCTGCCACAAGGCGCCATCATCGATGGCCGGATGCTCGAAATCGAACGGAGCATGGAATTTGGAGATCAGCCCTGGAGCCTACTGACCGGACGGGGACTGACGCTACTGATCGGCATCCATTATGACCGCAGGCTCAAACTATCCGGCCGCGCCTATCTCATAGACGATGCACGTTACGAGAGTCCGCCCGAGGACAAGGTAGGAAGCTTGCCCATGATCGGCTTCGAGCTGACCAACTGGGAAGACCTCAAGGCCCAGTGGTATTCCTTCTCCGCACAGGAAGCCTTCCTCACGGGCTTTCCAGAAGGCGGTGGCAACGGTCTTTACAAGACCATGCACACCGCTCCCACGGTAAAGAGTCGCCTGTTCAAGGAAGCGCTCAACTAGGTCACAATTTCTTGCTGCCATGATAGGCTTGCCCGGCACGCCCGAAAGCGGCGTGCGGGAGTCAGAACGTGTCGGCAATTCTCACCACAACACTCGGCAAACTCGAAGGCAGCGAAGAGGGCGCGCTCTGCATATTCCGGGGAATTCCCTTTGCGCAGCCGCCGGTGGGCCCGCTGCGCTTTCGCGCGCCCCAGCCACTAGCCCCTTGGAGCGGAATTCGTCCGGCCAAAGAATTCGGCCCCTCCGCGCCACAGCACAGCTCGCCCATCATTCAGGTCGCGCGTCAGGACGAGGACTGCCTCTACCTCAACGTCTGGAGCCCGGGGCTCGATGGCAAAAAACGTCCCGTCATGGTCTGGGTGCATGGCGGGAGTTTTTCCGCCGGTTCGGGAGCAGAGCTGATTTACGACGGCTCCAACCTCGCTTCGCGCCACGACCTCGTGGTGGTGACGATCAACTACCGGCTTGGCGCGCTGGGCTACCTCTACCTCAATGAATTCGCCGGAAACGGTTTTGAGACCGACGCCAACCGGGGCCTGCTCGACCAGATCGCCGCGCTCGAATGGGTACGCGACAACATCGAGGCCTTCGGCGGCGATCCCGAGAACGTGACGGTCTTCGGCGAGTCCGCGGGCGCCATGAGCATCGGCGCCCTGCTGGGCACGCCGCGCGCGAAGGGGCTCTTCCGCCGCGCCATTCTACAGAGCGGCGCCGCACACCACACCGCCGAAATGGCAGATGCCATCGAAGTCGCTCGGGCTTTCTGCAAGGATTGCGCAGTAAGCGAGTCCGATCCGGCGCGACTGCTGGAACTCTCGCCTGCCGAAATTCTGCAGGGCCAGCTTGCCGCCCAGAAGGTGCCGCTCAACCTGCATGAGCGCAATCACCGGATGCCGACCTTCGGCATGTCGCTCATCCCTGTCATCGACGGCGATGTTTTGCCAGAGGATCCGCTGCACGCCATCGCGGCGGGCGCCGCCAAGGACGTGGAGATCCTGGCCGGCACGAACGAGGATGAGTGGCAGATGTTCATCCAGTTCACCGACCGCGGCAAAATAACGCTCAACGAAGAAGGGCTTCTCAAGGTCTGCAACAAACGCACGCGCGGCCACGGCGAGCGGATCGTTCCGGCCTATCTCAAGGCCCGTGAGGCACGCAGCCAGCGCAACAAGCCCGTGGACCTGTTCAATGCCATCGAGAGCGACCGGGTGTTCCGGCTTCCGGCAATTCGGTTGCTCGAGGCCCAGCACGCCCACCAGCCAGGGACCTTCACCTATCTCTTCACTTGGGATTCGCCCATGTTCAATGGTGAGCTTGGCGCCTGCCACGCACTCGACATTCCTTTCGCCTTCGGCAGCATCCACACCCCCTTTGCCCGCAGCTTCGCCGGATCGGGCCAGGCCGTTGAGACGCTGGCCGAGCGGATGGAGCACGCGTGGGCGAACTTCGCACGAAGCGGCAACCCCTGCCATGAAGACCTGCCCGAATGGCCCGCCTAAGAAA
>JAGRBM010000096.1 GCA_020434085.1 Chrysiogenia bacterium
GGAATTGGTACCGACCATCGTGCACGATCTCAAGAACCCGCTGGGCGCGCTCTCGAGCGTGGCGGAGTCGGCGAAGGAAACACTTACGAAGCTCCTCGAGCGAGAGCCCGAAGGTCCGCACGTCGAAGCGACCGCCGAAGTGGCCGAGGACCTGGGCGTGATGCGCGCGCAGCTCCGGCGCCTGCGCGACATGGTGCAGAGCATTCTCAACCTCTCGCGCCAGACCGAAGGCTACGAGGAAGAGTTCCTCGTGACCGACGCCGCGGCCGACGCCCTTGAGGCCATCGCGCTGCAGGTCAAGGACTTGCCCAGGATTGAAGTGAAGCGCGAACTCGCCGGGGTGATCCCCGAAGCGCGCGGCAACCGCGGCCAGCTCTCGCAGGTGATGGTGAATCTCTTGTGGAACGCCGTGCAGGCGCTGGGCGAAGAGGGCGGAACCGTTGTGCTTCGTGCCCGCGATGGAAACGGCGAGATCGTGATCGACGTTGCCGACTCGGGCCATGGCGTTCCGCCCGAAGCCCGCGAGAAAATTTTTGAGCCCTTCTACACCACCAAGGAAGCCAGCCATGGCACGGGACTGGGGCTCTACCTGTGCAAGCAGATCATCGAGCGCCATGGCGGCCGGGTCGAAGTCGGCGAGAGTGATCTCGGCGGCGCGCTCTTCCGGGTGGTGATCCCGGCAGCGGACTAGCCTGCCTGCGTCTTCGCCACCTCGGCGAGCGCTTCGACAAATTCTTCTCCAGAAGTGCCCAGCCGGAAGCGGCGGCGGCGCACCAGTTTGACCGGAAGTTCGGGCAGGTCGGCCTCGGCCACCCAGAGCGAGCGGGCAACGGCGTCGCCGGGTGCGGGAAGGGGCGCAAGGCCTACGCCGACGCCGCCCGAAGCATACGAGAGCAACAGCGAGACGCTCGGCACGTCGATGGTGGAGACCGGCTCGATCGCCTCGGCAGCAAGGAATTCGTCGAGCAGTGCGCGGCCGATGCTGCCGGGCGCCAGTCGAAGCACCGGCTCGGTGGACAGGCGCTCGCGGTAGCCGCGCTCCTTCCGAAGTTTCGGTCCCACCCAGCAGAAGCGCTGCGAGAAGAGCAGGCGCTCTTCGAGCGCCGGGTGCGGCTCGCGCGAGGTGACGATGGCCAGGTCGGCCTCGCCGCGCTCGACCTGCCGAAGCGAGGCGGCGGAATGGGCGGTGGTGACCTCGAAACGAATGGCGCCGCCGGCAAAGCCGCGCATTGCCGGAACCAGCAACGCCTTTCCCAGATAGTCCGAGCAACTGATGCGCAGCAGGGTGGGGGCGTCGCCCGAGAGACTCTGAAGCAGATGCAGCGTGGACTCGGCCTCGTCGAAGAGCCGCGTGATGGCTGGGAGCGCTGCCTCACCGGCGGCGGAGAGGCGGATGCCGCGGCCATGGCGCTCCAGGAGTTCCACGCCCAGGTTCTCGCGCACCCGCCGGAGTTGCTGGCTCACTGCCGAGGGAGTCTTGTTCAGGCGCGCTGCCGCCTGCCCCACAGAGCCGGTGCGGGCCACCACGAGCAGGTCGTAGAGGGCGGGAATCAGGGCCGCATCAATCATGTAGTAACCCTAAACTGTAATGAAAGAAAGATTCAATAGACTTAATAAAAAGCCCCCCGCATACTGGGGCCGATTTCGGGGCGCATCTATATAAGGATGGCCCGAGTAAGAGGAGGCTCCCCATGGGCGAGACCCTGTTCAAGAAAGTGTGGGACCAGCACGCGGTGCGCGAGCTGCCCGACGGCCGGACCCAGTTGTTCATCGGCCTGCACCTGATTCACGAAGTGACCAGCCCTCAGGCATTCGGCATGATGCGCGAGCTCAAGCTCAAGGTGCCCTATCCGCAGTGCACCTTCGCCACGGTCGATCACATCATCCCGACCGACGCACGCGAGCGCCCGCTGGCCGATCCGCTGGCCGAGGACATGCTCCAGGCACTCCAGGACAACTGCAAGGAATTCGGGATCACCTACTTCGACGTGGCCAGCGGCGATCAGGGCATCGTCCATGTCGTGGGCCCCGAGGAAGGCCTTACCCAGCCGGGCATGACCATTGCCTGCGGCGACTCGCACACCTCGACCCACGGGGCGTTCGGCTCGATCGCCTTTGGCATCGGCACGACCAACGTGCGCGACTGCCTGGCGACGCAGACGCTGGCCTTTGCACCGCTCAAGGTTCGCCGCATCAACGTGGACGGCCAACTCGGCGCCGGGGTTTACTCGAAGGATGTGATTCTCCACATCATCCGCACCCTCGGGGTGAACGGCGGTGTGGGCTATGCCTATGAGTTCGGTGGCTCGACCATTGAGAACATGACGATGGAAGAGCGCATGACCCTGTGCAACATGAGCATCGAGGGCGGCGCGCGCGTGGGCTACGTGAATCCCGACGAGAAGACCTTCGAGTACATCAAGGGGCGCCGCTACGCGCCCAAGGGCGCCGACTGGGACAAGGCGGTCGCGCGCTGGAAGGCGCTGGCCAGCGATGCCGACGCCAAGTACGACGACGTCGTAAACATCAAGGCCCAGGACATCGCGCCCACCGTTACCTGGGGCATCAACCCGGGGCAGGCCATCTCCGTTGTCGAAAACGTGCCCGCCGCGGAGGGCCCCGACCGCGAGTCCATTGAGGAAGCACTCGAGTATATGAAGCTCGAGGGCGGCAAGCCCATCAAGGGCGCCAAGGTGGATGTGACCTTCATCGGTTCGTGCACCAACGGACGGCTCTCGGATCTCGAGGAAGTTGCCAAATATGTGAAGGGCCACAAGGTGAAGGCCGGTGTGAAGGCGCTCGTCGTTCCGGGTTCCCAGCACGTGCAGAAGACGGCCGAAGAAATGGGCCTCGACAAACTCTTCACCGAGGCTGGATTCGAGTGGCGCGAGGCAGGCTGTTCGATGTGCCTTGCCATGAACCCCGACAAACTTATCGGCGACCAGCTCTGCGCCTCGTCGAGCAACCGCAACTTCAAGGGCCGCCAGGGCTCGCCCACCGGGCGCACCGTCCTGATGAGCCCGGTGATGGTGGCTGCCGCCGCCATTGCCGGTGAGATCGCCGACGCACGCGAAGTGTTCGGCCTGAAGGGAGCGTAAGGATATGTCACTCGAAAAAATTACAGAGGTCGCCGGCAAGGCCGTCTACGTCCCCGGTGACGACATCGATACCGATCGCATCATTCCGGCGCGCTTTATGAAGTGCGTGACCTTCGACGGGCTGGGTGAATACGCGTTCTATGACGTTCGCTTTACCGAAGACGGCAAGAGCAAGAACCACCCGCTCGACAAGCCGGGGCACGCCGGCGCGAAAATTCTGCTCTCGGGCAAGAACTTCGGCTGCGGCAGCTCGCGTGAGCACGCCCCGCAGGCGCTCCACAAGTTCGGTATTCGCGCCGTCATTGCGGAGAGCTTTGCCGAGATCTTCTATGGCAATTGCACCACGCTCGGGATCCCCTGCGTCGTACTGAGCAAGGAGCAGATCAAGTCCCTTGCCGACGAGATCGCCAAAGACCCCGCGCAGGAGATGAAGGTCGACGTGGCCGCCCGCCGGGTGACCATCGGATCGGTCGACATCGAGAACGCCGACATAAAGGATTCCACCCGCGAAGTGCTCGTCGAGGGCAAGTGGGATCCCATCGGCGAGCTGCTCTCCAGCAAGGAGCAGGTGGAGAAGACCTACCAGGGGCTCCCGTAC
>JAGRBM010000097.1 GCA_020434085.1 Chrysiogenia bacterium
GGGTTGATAGCCTGATACTATGCTGTTTCCCCAATACCGTGCAAGCTATTTCAGCAAAGGCCCCGAAACTGTAACAAGACTTTCGGTATTATTCGGTATGCCTCAAACGCCACCAATCAGCCCACTGGCAATGTTGCCGATAACCCATAGTTGACCGCACCGCGCAACATGCCCCAGGACGCAAATAAACCCACTGTGAGTAGAGTAAATGGCAGGCAAGGGGTAGGGTGCCGGAATGAAGTAAAACCCCTCAGATTGAGTGCATTTGCGTTAGAGGCTAGTGGACTGACCAGTCCAGTTGTCCTGCTCCCTCCAATTGCCCCAGCATGGCCGCTCAGTGGCACTGGCTGTCACTTAAGGGGGGCATTGACAACCCGCCACACAGCCACGAATGCCCATGATTTGGCGCCCGATTTGGCTAACCCATTGAAATCATTGGCCCCAGCGTGCTGTATATTCACGGGATATGTAGCATTGGGGGCTGAGTGGGCCCAATCCTGGCCACAATCCGAGGCACCCCCCCTGGGCCCCCCAAGCGAGCGCGCATCCCCTCTCATAACCCCCCGCGCAAAATCGAGCTTCCACACACGGGGCTTTTGCCGTATACTCGCCGAATGGATAGCAAGCACAACGCAGCCAAGGGCGACGGATACGCGATTTACTCTGGTTCTGGGACGTTTGGACCAGGAGAGCCACTTACGCGCGAAAAGCTGGAGCGCGCGATGGATGTTCTCATGGACACGGAGGCGTCTGAAGCGCCCTATGTGCATCGCTGCGACCGTTGCGGGCGGTTTTGCCTGTCTGATGACCCGTTCTCGTTCGCGTGCCCGGCCTGTGAAACCCCGAAAGTGCCGAATTCTCGGTGATAGCTCGTGAAAACTCGGCATTCTGCGATTGACAGGTGGCCGTGATTTGGTAGAATGAGGCTCTACGGTTCTCCAAAACCGGGGTTTGCTGGCTGATTACCAGCGAGAGAGAGGTCCAGGCAAGTCTGGGCCTTTTTCTTTGGTTTTTTATCTTGTAGAACGGGTGTTTTATACGGTATTCTGTTCGGCATAGGAGGATTTCCCTATGGCTGGAAACCAACCGCCCCCGAAGAAGAAGAAGCAGAGCACCAACAACGCGACGAACAACGCCCTCAAGGCCCTTGACCAGGCCATGGCCCGCAAAAAGAAGAAGAAGTGAACCTCTGGCATCAGATCGTCTGGGACGCCTGCTTCGAGAGGTGGGTCTTTGGCGAGCCGATGCCCGAGTGGGTGTGGGTGCAGTTCGACCTGGACAAGGCCCTGCGGACGTTCATCTACGGGGCGATCAATTGACCTGTTTTGGTGTGTAAAACAACTGGTTGATTTCTGGGATCACAATACCGTATATTTACCAAATGGCAAAGCGCGGCCCGGCCATAGATTGGGACACCCTAGCCCCGAAAGTGCTCGACTCAGTGAGGGCGGGTAAGCCGCTTGGGCAGAGTCTTGAAGAACTGGGGCTTCGGCAACAGAGCTTCATGAAGTATCGCAAGCGCACGCCGGAGTATGACGCACAGATCAGGGCCGCGCTGGGCCATATGTCCAACAGGGGAAATACGACCGGAAGGGGCGGGTTTCTCAAGGGCCAGACCGGCAACCCTGAGGGCCTGACGAACGTCGAGCGCGAGCAGCGTGACCGGGTGCGTCACAAGGGCCTGAATTCCATCGACACCATTCTCGACGCCTTCGCCCGGGGGAACCTGGCTGACGACACCGTGGACACGATTGAGGAATTGTCAGAAGTTCGCCGGTTTTTGAAGGACGAGCAGGACTGGCCCAACTACCTGAAGGCCGTTCAGGCGCAGGAGCGATATGTCTCGGCCATGAGCAAGTTCGTGCCGAAGGAATCCTTCCGCCAGCAGGAATCGACCACCAAGGACATCACGGACCCGACGACCAAGTTCCTGTCCCTTCCCGCTGAAGAGAGGGCGAAGCTGCTCGATGCTGCAAGGGCCGATCTCGATGAAGTGGCTCGTTTGCGTGCCCAGAGGGCTGAGGCGTTTCGGGAATACGCGACAATCGACGTGGAGGCGCGCGAGGTCAATTGAGCGAAGTTGACGCCTACCTTGCCGCAGAGGCGATGAAGCACGACCGCAGGTTCAACATGCGGGACTACTTCGTGCCCTCGAAGCCCCAGCTTGAGTTTCTGAATTCGCTTGCCAAATACACCATGTTCTCGGGGTCCAACCAGACATCCGGGAAATCCACGATTCTGAAGATCAAGGCGTCCTATCACCTGGATGGGCGGTATCCGCGCGATGAGCACGGGAATCTCCTGTGGACGGGCGTCATGTTCGACCACCCCACCACGATTATGATGGGCTCCCTTGAGTCGATTCAGACCCGCGACAACCTGATCGTGGGCTTTGATTCAAAGCCCGGCCTACTGGGACCGGCCCATGCCCGAGGAACGGGGGCAATTCCCCTCGATTCCCTGGTGGTCGAGAGCATTAAAAAGCGCGCCGGGGCCAGCGACGACGTAATCGACAAGTTCCTTGTTCGCTGGCACAAGTGGGACGATGCCCAGAAAAAATACGTCTGGGACGGCTCCAGCCACTCAACGTGCCTCGTATTCTCCCAGGCTTCGGGTTGGGAGTTCTCGCAGGGGCGAACCATCGACTGGATCGGCCTCGACGAGGAGTTCAAACAGAAGGCGCTCTCGGAACTCAAGGCGCGTCTGATCTCTACCGATGGCTATCTGGACATCGCCATGTGTCCGCTCTCTGGCTACACCCCGCTTTACGAGGGGTTTGAGAAGGACGCGGAGCATTACCCAGAGCTTTCCAAGATCATCTACGCGACGATTGACAACTCCCACTGGCTGACACCTACGGCAATCGAGAATGCCAAGAAGACCTACGTGGGGGCCTATGACGAACTCCCCCGCCTCTGGGGCCGCCCCGCCGCTGGCGAGGGCATGATCTACAAGATTCCCGATGAAGAGATCGTCGTTGCAGACTCTTCGGTGCCCGAGGACTGCTCATCGATCATCGGCATCGACCTTCCCCACACCACCGGAACCTTTGCTGCGGTGAAGCTGGCCTACCACGAGCCCACCGATACCGTCTACCTGACCAACGAATTCAAGAGCAGGCTTGGCGTGGACGGTCGCGGAACCTACGTCGAGGCCCTTCGGCTGATGGGTGGCGCTTCTGTCCCCATCGCGTGGCCGCATGACGCCGGGCGAATGAGCGCCGGTAAATCATTGGCGGAGTTCTACCGGGATATGGGCCTCTCCATGCTTCCCGAGGCGGCCTACATGATGACGCTCGACGGCAAGAAGTCGAACGAAATCCTTGGAATCCTCGACGAAGTGAACACGCGAATGAGGACGGGCCGGTTCAAGGTCTGCAAGTCGTGTGAGCAGTTCCTCAAGGAGAAGGGCCGGTATGGGTCTGAAGATGGACTTCCCAAGCGGAACCAGGACGACCACCTCATCGACGCAATGCACAAGGCCGTGATGATGCTGCGCTTCGCAGCCAATGTGGACCTTGAGGGCTCTTACTACCTCGAAGACGGCTTCTCCGAGGAATACGACTTCTTTGGAGCGATCAACTGATGGCCAACAAAACCGCAAAAGAACTGATGTCCCGCTGGGAATACGCCAAGAACAAGCCTGAGCGCCGGAATCACGAGGAAACGTGGGAAGAGATCGCTTCGCTGGGCGACCCGTTCATCGGCGATCTCTCGACCTCGAAGAAGACTCCGGGCTCCAAGCGGGTAAAAAGCGTCCTCGACGCGACCATGATGCTCGCCAACGAGACGTTCGTGAACTTCCTGAAGGGGACCATCTTTCCCAGCAACATGCCATGGCTGAGGCTGGAACCGTTCAGCGAGGAGCTGGCTTCCAACGTGGAGATTCGCCGCGCCCTCAAGGCGGTGGAGGATCGCATCCTCGCTACCTACGCCGGGAGCAACTTCTACGTTCAGGCCGCGCAGGCGCTCAGTTCGTTCTCCCTGCTGGGGAATACCTGCTTCTACATGGAAGAGGTGAACCCCAAGTATTCGGATTCGCGTGGGTCAACATTCGGCGGGTTCATGTTTGAAACCGTGCCGATGAACCGCATCTGGTGGGTCACTGGCAAGGGGAATCGGGTGGTCATGGTGTTCCGCAAGTTCACCCTCCCGGCACTTGAGGCCATGAAGCAGTTCGAGAACCCCGGCTCCGCCGTAATCAATGCGCTGGAGAAAAGCCCGATGACGCCGGTTGGCTATCTCCAGTGCGTCTACGAGCGAGAAGACGGATTCGCCGGGGCCCTTGTTCCGGCACAGAACAAAAAGTGGGCCTCCGACTGGATTTGCCTCGAAGGCAAGGACCATGAGCTGGTTCGCCAGTCGGGATACGACTTCAATCCCTTCGTGACTCCCAGGGCCCGGATCGTGGACGGCGAAGAGTATGGCCGGTGGAAGGGCCACATTGCCCGCCCGGCTGCGTCCGGTTCCACCGAAATGCGCCGTCAGGGGCTTATTGGCCTTGGACGGGTGCTCAATCCCGTGCTCAGCGTTGAACACGAAGCGGTAATGAAGCTCAACGCCGGGCCTTCCGGAATTGCAGTAACCAGGGTGGGCCGCAAGGCGCCCGAATATATCACCCCGCCCTCTGACTTCGGGGCGTTCGAGTTCCTTACCAACCTCGACCGACAGGACATCAAGGCCGTGTTCCATGGGGACGCGCTCGATGACCCGGAGACTGAACCCCGCAGCGCAGAAGAATCCCGCCAGCGCAGGGAGCGGGCGCTCTCGAAGCTCGCCGCCCCCGCAGATGTGATCGACTACGAGTTCCTTGGCCCCATCGTCGCCAACACGGTCAACATGATGCGCCGGGCCGGGGATCTTCCCGAACTCGCCCAACTCGAAGAACTGGGCATTGGTGTGGACGTGACGTTCGTTTCCCCGTTCTTCACGGCACAGAAGCAGGCTGCCGGGCAGGCGGAGGACCAGTTCGTGGCCGAAGCCCTCCAGCTTGCCACGGTGGACCCCACGGTCGTGGACGCAATCGACCTGGCCAAGCACACCCGAAACAAGGGTATTCGCTCGAATGCTACCGGAATCCTCCGCAGCGAGGAAGAGGTGGCGCAGATCCAGCAGGCCCGCGCGCAGGCTCAGCAGGCCGCGCAGCTTCAGGAAGCCCTGCGCACCGGTGCTGACGTGGCCAAGGCTCTGCCGCAACAGGGGGCTTGATGCTCGAATCAGAACGTGAAGCGCTGACCAGCGGGCTCGACGATGAGGACATGGAAGCCCTCAAGTTACAGGCTTGGGACTTTTGGACCGTGTTCACGCGAAGCGAAGAGGGCAAGCGGGTTCTGGCCTGCCTCATGGAAATGTCGGGAGTGTTCCACACGGTGAGCCCCGACGATCCGATTGCATTGGCAAAAACAGTGGCGAAGCGGGAGTTCTACAATGAAATCGAACTCCTGATTAAATACGCGCAAGCGGAAGGAGCAGGAAATGAGTGAACTGGCTGATCTTCTACCCTCGGACTTCGAGGGCAGGGAGGCAATCACCAACCAATTCAAGGACGTAGCGGGGCTGGCCAAGAGCTACCGCGAAATCCAGAGCAAGGTCGGGGGCATGATGAGTGTCCCAAAAGAGCCCAGCGAGAGGCTGGGAGTGCTGCGAAAGCACTTTGGAGCGGGGGAGTCGCCCGATGACTACGCCCTTCCCGATGGGCCCGACGACATTAAGACGATCCTCTCGGCGCTCAGGGAGGAAGCCGCCGGGGCGGGGGTTCCCAAGTCGGCATGGGACAAGCTGGCAGGCAAGGCATCGGAAATGGCCAGTGGTCGCCGCAGCGAGTTCGAGAGCCAGATGTCCAAACTCTCCGAGCAGTGGGACGCCGAGGCCCGGAAAGACCTTGGCGACAAATACGACGAGGTGACGGGCGCCGCGCAGCGCGTGGTGACGGAGCTGGCCAAGAATGACCCCAGCATCGCCACATTCCTCGACGCCACCGGACTGGGAAACAACGGAGCGATGACCCGGTTCATGCAGAGAATCTTCAAGCAGGTCGCCCCTGACAGCATCATCAGCGGCGAAGGAGGAGGCGGAAGCGTGAGCACTACCCCGCAGCAGCTTCGGGACCGGGTTATCGAAATCCAGGCGTCCGAAGACTGGAAGAAGGAAAACCACCACCCGATCAAGCAGAAGCTCCAGCGGGAGGTGACGGCAGCCTACAAGGCCCTTGGAGAACTCGGGTTCAATTCCATCATGGAGGTGAAAGACGATGAGTGAGAAGAAGGAAGAGAAACCAGAGGAAGAACTTGCAGCAGAGCAGGCCCGCAAGGAGCTACTGGCCAAGGCCAAGCCGGTTCTGGACGCAATGCACAAGGTCCGCTCCTGCGAGCTGGCACTATCCGACGAAGGAAAGCCCGGCAATCCGTTCACTGGCCGCTACGCAGACCCCACCGAGGCGCGCGAGGCGTTCAAGGAGTTCCTGAAAAACCCGGAGCAGACCTATGCCGCAGCGCGTAAATACGTGAAAGAGGGCGGCAAGGTGGCTGGCTCGAACGATACCGAGCGGGCCGTTTGCGCCATTTCCCACGCGTTCAGCGAGCAGTTCGGCACACAGGCCAAGCTGCGTCTGTGACACGCTAAGTGACGCGATAACGGGGCCCCGCAAGGGGCCCTTGTTTTATTCAGTAAAATAACCGTTTGACAAATCTGTTCGGTTTCTATACGGTAGAAGAATGCGGGCAACCCTACCGGGTCCGCATTGGTAGCGGCGAAAGCCGCCGTTGGCGCACGTAGCGCAAGGTAGGGCCTGCTGCTTGGCAGATAACCCCCCGAAATTGTTTGGAAAAACACTTTTGAAGGAGGGTTCTGCACATGGCAGCCCAAGTCGAAACACACATGAAAAATGTGTTCAAGGATGGCGTCAGCCTCCTTGCGCAGCAGGAGATGTCCAAACTCCAGGACACCTGCCTGTATGAGCCCCTTGAGGGCGAGAAGAAGTTCTGGGACTACTACGGCAGTGCCTCGTTCATCGAGCGCACCGGTCGCAACCAGGCCAACACCCCGCAGGAGCTTGCCCGTTCGCGGCGCATGATCTCCAAGCAGAGCTACGAGTATACCGAGCTGTTCGATCCCCGCGACCGCAGCCGCCTGCTCAAGGCTCTTGAGCCCGACTCGCAGTTCGTCCGCGCCGTCATCGCTGGTGCGATGCGCAAGAAGGATGACATCATCATCGCCGCGTTTGACGGCACCGCCTACTCGGGCAAGGACGGCACGACCAGCGTCGCTTTCGACAATGGCAACACCCCCTCGCACGACATCACGATCACCTACGACGAGGCCGATTCGGCTTCGACGACTGAGACCCCGCTGACCATCGGCAAGCTTCGCCGCTCCCGCGCCCTGCTGGAGGGCAAGGATGTGGACGAGTCCATGCCGTGGTTCTGCGTTGCTCACCCGAACGCCAAGCACGCGCTCCTGCGCTCCGCTGAAGTGACCAGCGCCGATTACAACTCGGTGCGCGCCCTCGTTGATGGCCAGGTCAACAGCTTCCTTGGCCTCGACTACCGCTGGAGCACGCGCATCGCAAACAACGACACGAATGACCGTTATGTCTACGTCTACCGCAAGGACGCGGTTGTCTTCGGCATGGACGGTGACATCCGCGTCGAGATCGACGAGCTGCCCGAGAAGGGCCACGCGATCCAGCTTGCCGTCTACATCGACATGGCCGCCACGCGTGCCGAAGAGACGAAGATCGTTCGTATCAACACGAACGAGGCTGCGTAAGGAGGAACTGAACAATGGCAACTGTTTACAGTGAACAGGTAACGAACGAAACCGCAACTCCGCGAGTCCTCTCGACGCAGAGCCACTTCATCACCCGCTACGGGAAGTATACCTCGACCTCGACGACTGCCGCTGGCGACGTGATCCAGATGGTCACGCTCCCCGCTGGCTATGTCGTGGTCGGGATGCACCTGGAATGGGAAGACTGGGGCACGGACGTGGACTTCGATGTCGGTATTACCGGCGTTGATGTTGACGGCTACATCGACGGAGCGACCAACGACTCCGGTGGCGTTGCCCTCCTGGGCGGCGGCGCTGGTGCCGGTGGCGTGGGCATTGCTGCCCAGTCCGCCGATGACACCATCGACATCCTCATCGTGGATGGCGGCTCCATCTCCATCACCGCTGGCAAGGCCGTGGAACTCCACGTCCTCGCCATGAAGAACGTCGAAAGCTAACCCGGATGGGGGCCGCAAGGCCCCCTCCTGCTGAAGGAGGCCAATCATGGCAGACATTACGGGATTTATCCCACGCAATCCGGGTGACCCAGCGAAGAGTGTTGACTCCAATGAGATCGCAACCGGTGCGGTAACGACCGCAAAGGTGGCGGACGACGCGATTACCAACGCCAAGACGGACGCAGACCAGCCGAAGTATCTGAAGTTTCAGTATGACTTCGCGGACCTGGGCGGTGCCCAGGGTGCGATCACACTGACCGACGATGCTGACTCTGCGCAGACCATTCCCGACAACGCGGTGATCACTCGCGTCACGCTCGACGCGCTGACCACCGCCACGTCTGGCGCATCCGCAACCATCGCGCTCGGCTACACCGGAGCCGCTACGGCGTTCCTGGCGGCTACCGCGTTCGACAACGGGGAA
>JAGRBM010000098.1 GCA_020434085.1 Chrysiogenia bacterium
GCGAGCGATTTCTATGGCTCCCTCTCGGGTGAAGCGCGCAGGAGCGTCGACGCATGGTTTTCCGATGTGGACCCGGAAGGCGCCCTCGGCGCGCAGCTCCCCGCACGGGTCAAGCGCGTGAACAACCGCCTCGTCGCCGATCAGTAGCGTCTGCGCCCCCTGGGCCCCCGAAGGTTTGCTTCCTCCATCCCCGACAGACAGAATATTGACTCACCAGTCAATGCGGGGACCGGGGGAAGAGTCATGGAGCATCTCGAAACTTTTCGCCGGGTCTCATTTCTTGAAGACCTGACCGAGGAAGAACTCGGCTTTGTTGTCCAGGCCTCCGAGGGCAAGCACTTCGAAAAAGGCGATGTCGTCATCGAGGAAGCTTCTCGCGGCGAAGGGCTCTACGTCATCAACAACGGCAAGGCGCTGGTGACCAAGGCCCTCAAGGACGGCGAGCAGAAAACCATCAGCGAGCTCTACCAGGGCGATCACTTCGGCGAGATGAGCCTGGTGACCGACAAGCCGACCTCCGCATCCGTCATTGCCGACGGGGCCATGCGCTGCCTGTTCATTTCCAGCGAAAAATTCATGCGGCTGATTTACGATCACCCTTCCATCGGCCGCAAGGTGCTCTGGGCGTTCGTGCAGACCCTCTCCAACCGGCTGGCCGAATCCGACCGGCGCTACGCGCGTATGATTGAGCAGCGCGACCGCTTCGCGGCAGTGCGGCACCTGGTTTCCGTGGGGTGGATGCAGACGCGCATTCTTTTCTCCTATGTGTGGGTCTGGATTCGAAAGCACCTGCTGTTCTTTCCTCATTCCGAGGCAAGCCTCTCGCGCATTCATCGACAGAACGCGATTCGCTTCAAGAAGGTCGCCTTCAAGCTCAAGGGCGCAAACATCAAGACCGGCCAGATCGCCAGCATGCAGGCCCACATCCTGCCGCCCGAGTTCATCGAAGAGTTCAAGGAGATGCGCGACAACGTCACGCACACCGAGTATCCGCTGATCGCCGGCATGATTCAGGCTGAGTTTGGCGTGGGACCGCTCGAGCTCTTCGCCGACTTCGACAAGGTTCCCATCGCGGCGGCTTCCATGGGACAGGTCCACACCGCACGCCTGCATTCAGGCGAGAAGGTCGTGGTGAAGGTGCTGCATCCGGGCCTTGAGCGCAGCGTGGAGATCGACCTGTGGCTCATCCGCCAGTTCGTGCGCACGCTGGGTTTGTTTTCGAAGAAATGGGACCTCAACCAGATCTACCGCGAGTTCGAGGAACCCCTGCGCAAGGAAATGGACCTGCTCTATGAGGCCCAGTCCACCGAGCTCATGTCCAAGGAACTTGCAAAATTCGATGTCACCGTGCCGAAGGTCTACTGGCGCTATTCCACGCGCCGCGTCCTCACGCTCGAATTCATCGACGGTGTTAATCTCGACAACCTCGAGCAGATCAAGGCCTGGGAGATCGACCGTGTGAAGCTGATGCAGACCTACCTGCGCGCGTTCTTCCAGCAGGTTTTTCTTGGCGGGTTTTTCCACGCCGACCCGCATCCGGCCAATGCCTTCTGCACGCCCGAGGGCAAACTGGCCCTGCTCGACTTCGGCATGGTCAAACGCTTGCCCGACCACGTGCGCGAGGGGCTGCTCAAGGAAATCTTCGGCGGGTTCTTCTTCAATATCCCGCTGTGGGCCAGCGGGCTCATCCAGAAGGGCGCCTGCAAGGAAGAGGACCGGCCGATCCTGGAAAAATGGGGAAAGAAGTATCTCTCGGATCCGAAGGTCCGCGCCGCGCTATTCGATCACGAGATCGAGGACCGCAAGGAGATGGCCGATATCTTCGGCAACATGACGGAGATGATCGACGAGCTCTCCACCTTCGAGACTCCCCAGGACAACCTGATGGTCGCGCGCGCCATCGGCATTGTGACGGACGTCTGCCGCGAAGTGGTGCCCGAGAAACCCGTCAGCCAGATGGCCACGCCCATCATGATGCCGATCTTCACGGAAATCCTGAAGCAGCATCCCGAGTTCGGAAAAGTAGAGGACAGTCCGGTGGTCAGCGGCGCGATGGGCAACCAGCGCGGCGAAGCCGCCTCAGAATAGGCTTCCCTGCTGGCCGCTCTTTTTCTTCGGCGGCACGGGCGCAGGGGGCGGCGTTGCTTCCCCGTTTATCGGAACCTGCACGATCTTCCCGGTGCGCAAAAACCAGAGCTCAAAGCGCGGCGGCGGATCACCCTCGCGGCAGAGCCCCTTTGCAATGGCCTCCACGTAGACCTCACCCTGCGCGCGGTATTTGATCGCACGCTCTTCCATCCCTGCATCGTCGGTGACGTTGTCGCTCTTGTGGTCGGCAATGACATAGGCGCCATCGGCCGGATCGCGATAGAGCAGATCGATCGTGCCGATGCAAGCGCCAACGGGCTCACCTGCGACGCCCTCTCGCGGCGCCAACAGCAGCGGGAGCTCGCGTCCGATGACTTCGACCTCGCGAAGTTTCTCCAGCAGCGCCGC
>JAGRBM010000099.1 GCA_020434085.1 Chrysiogenia bacterium
GGCGACCGCATCGAGGTCGGCGCACAGCGCGGCGATGTGATCGACATTGGACTGCTCTATACCAGCGTGCTCGAAATCGGGGAGTGGGTGGACGGTGATCAGGCCACCGGACGCATCAATGCCCTCCCCAACGGCCTGATACTCTCCGCGCCCGTCCACAATTTCACAAAAGACCACGGCTTCCTGTGGGACGAAATCGTCCTGCCCATTACGCATTCGAGCGACTGGCAACGCGCCATCAGGGAGATCCAGCAGATCGTCAGCGAGCTGACGGCATCAGCCACCGAGCAGGCCAGGAAAGAAGTCGAAAAGCTCGAAGAAAAGTACTACCTCTCCAAACGAAACATGGAGCCCGCGATCTTCATCAATCCCACCGACAACTGGATCGCGCTTCACATTCGCTACGTCACCAAGGTTCGCGACCGCCGCATTGTTCGAAATGAATTGCTGGAGAAAATCCTGGGTGCATTGCCGGCGATGGAGGGCGTTGCCATTGCGTCCGAGACGCTGACGGTCACCAATACACCCGCCGCAAACCAGTCGGGCGCGTCGAAGTAGCCATCCAGACCGCTGACTCAAGGTCAGTTTTGTACAGCAGGTTACGCGGCGTGTCAGATTCCTTGACAGTCCTATCAAAATTCTGACGTTATTTGACGGGGAATTTTGCGTTTTCAGGCCCATTTGACGTTCTACGATCCATAAACGGGTTTTACAGGTCTGAAAAGCCAAGTAGTTCCGGGCACATTGCGTCATTTTTCGCGATGCGTCGTGACCGGCGCTTACTTGGCACGGTCCATGCTTTATTTGTGATCCGTGAGGACTCAGGCATGAAGAAAGGTCCGGCGCATCACGGCAAGGGAATCAACCCCCGACCCATCACGATGCTGGATCTCGTCTTCGAGCTGACCGCCCTCGAACCCTGCCACGAGCAGGTCGTTCTCAAGGCACGGCACCTGATCCAAACCAACCGGGTTCGACTGACCGGCACGTTCTGTGATCGTAGTCAGAAGACGCTGAAAACGGCCTAGGCCACCCCGGCGTCACGACCCAAAAATTCCCATCCCACTTTCCTACCTACGGGTCGATGGGACGGCGCTCTGAAAAGAAGCACCGTTCCGCGCCCCGCCGTGTACACTTTTTGCCGCTCGCATGCCTGGCACGCCCATTTCGGCCAAGAGTGCGCTACACTGGCGGCACCAACCTGGTGCACAAGAGCGTCGTCCATGGCCGAACACAGCGAAGAGCCCCGCTCGGGTTATCTGGTCCTGCTTGCGGGGCCGTATGAATACCTGCTTCCGGTCGAGCGCGTAGCCCGCGTGGTAGAGATCGAACCCGCGCAGGTGCAAGCGCCCAAAGACGATGGCGACCCTTCCCTGCTCGGCCGCATCGACCTGGAGGGACGCGGCACCCTGCCGCTGCGCGCCCTTTCGACGCTGGTTCTCGGTCGCGGCGAAGGCGCGATTCCCGAAGAAACATTCGAAGCCGTCGAGGTCGAGCTGCGCGGCGAGCTCGTGCTGCTCGTCGCCGATAAAGTCGGCTCCATCGAAGAACACGCCCCGGGCGAGAGCTCGCCCGTTCCGCCGCTGCTCTGGGGCGGGGACGAGCCGCTCTTTCGGCGCGCCTGGCCGGCGGTTTTCTCGCTCCGCTGGGAACTCGAACTCGACAAGGTGGGCCTCTAAGCGATGAGCGCCGAGGAGAAAAAAGAGAGCGCCGAGCCCGCAACCAGCGGTCTGTGGCTGCTCGATCCCAGCAGCGTGCGCGACCAGCTTCTGGTCGTGGCCACCGGGGAGCGCCACCTGGCTTTCCCGGCCGGCATGATCAGCGGAGTGGACGAGCGCAACACCGTTTACCCGGTTCCCTGCGCGCTGGGACATTTTCTGGGAATCGTGCCCTACCGCGGCCAGTTCGTCCCCTTGCTCGACGGTGAGTTCCTGTGCGACCCCGAATCGGCCGCACAGGCCCACGCCGACCGCATGGAAATCACCTCTCCCGAGGATCTCGAAGACCTGATGGACGATTTGAGCTTCGAGGTCTCCGGCCTGCTACTGGTGCTTGAAAGTGGAAGCGACCTGCTGGGGCTGGCCTTTGACCGCTTCATCGGCTTTGCGCCGCCCTCCCGCCACAGCGAGCCGCCGGGCGAGAACCTGCCCGAATGGATCAAATCCAGCGGAACTACTGAGGGAATCCCGGTTCTGGTGGTCGACACTACCGCCCTTTTCGAGTATTGTAGGGGCCGCTCGCCATGAGAATGCACGGGTTTTTCGGGCTCGGGGGTCTGGAAGAAAACCCGGCGGGTTCTGACGAGGGCGATGCCGTCACTGGCGGCTGCTTTCTGGAAGATCGCAACCTGATCTCCTGAACAAACACCGGCACCCTGCTGGGACGAAAAATGCGTCCCTGTGCCGGCTCATACACCAGGCGAGCGAAAGAGACACGGAACAGATGGCCAAGAAAATTCTCCTCGCGGATGATTCGCTGACCATTCAGAAGGTCGTGCAGATCACCTTTGCGCGGCAGGATGCCGAACTGACGATGGTGGACAACGGCGACGATGCCCTTGCCCGCGTTCAGCAGGGCGGCATCGACATCGTGCTGGCCGACGTGATGATGCCCGGCAAGGACGGCTACCAGCTCTGCCAGACCATCAAGTCGAACCCCGCCACAGCGGGCGTTCCGGTGCTGCTGCTGGCCGGTGCCTATGAGCCCTTTGATGAGGCCAAGGCCAAGAGCTGCGGCGCAAACGGTCACCTGCTCAAGCCCTTCGAATCGCAGAACCTGATCCAGAAGGTCGACGAAATTCTCGCCGGTGGCGGCGCATCTGCTGCGGCTCCGGCCGCTGCGCCTGCTGCCGCGCCGACGCCGCCTCCCGCGCCTGCAGCGGCACCGACTCCGCCGCCGGCAGCAGCCCCGCGGCCGGCCGCGCCGCCTCAGCCGACGGCTCCGATGCCCGCCGGTGCAGGGATTCCCCAGCCGCCTCCGGGCTCGGACGCGATTGCCGCCGACTCGCCGATGTGGGACATGGCCGAAGAGCCCGCCGCGCCACCGCCTCCCCCGGCAGCACCGGCCTCTTCGCTGGAAACCTTTGAAACTGAAGTCGAAGTGGAAGTCGACGATGGCGGCGATGCATGGGATCTCTCCGAAGAACCCGCCGCTCCGGCAGCGCCCGCGGCTGCTGCGCCGCCGCCTCCCCCACCGCCTCCTCCGCCGGCCCCGGCGCCTGTTGAGGCCGAGGTCGAAATCGACATGGGCGGCGGCGATGCATGGGATCTTTCCGAAGAGCCTGCAGCGCCTGCAGCCCCCGCACCGGCAGCGCCCGTGCTCGAAGTCGAAGAACCGCGGCTTGAGCCCGCGCCGGTGGCGATGGAAGCCGAAGTCGAAGTGGACATTGATACCGGCGACGATGGTGACGTTTGGGATCTGGCCGAGGATTCGGCCACCGATCTGGGCGTGGTCGAGACGGCCGCGCCGGCAGTGGCCGAAGTGGAAGTCGAGACCGAGGTCGCCGACGAGGGCTGGGACCTTTCCGAGGAAGTGGCCGAAGCCGTGCCCGCACCGACGCCCGTCGCCGCGCCCGAGCCGGTCATGCCGCCGCCTCCCCCGCCGCCCGCGCCGGCACCCGAGCCCGTTGCCGCACCCGTGGCGGCAGCGCCCGCTCCGGCAGTAGCGCCTGCCGCTCCGGCAGTGGACAGCGCCGCCCTCGAAGCCGCCGTCCGCCAGGCCCTCGAAGCCCGGCTGCCCGCGCTGCTGAACGAGGTGGCGGGCGTCGTTGCCGAGGAAATCCGCAAGCAGGTCCCCCGCATCGCCGAAGACCTGATCGCCAAAGAGATCGAGAAGCTCAAGGCCTAGGGCGATTCACACGAAACGCAAAAGGGCGCGCCTTCCGGCGCGCCCTTTTTTTGCCATGCGTTGATCCCGCCGGCAATCAGCGCTGGAAATCCTTCGGCCAGCGCGCTTTCTTGTTCTCACAGAACCAGGTGATCGAATCGCGCAGAGTTTCTTCGAGCGGGCGGGAGCTGTAGCCCAGCTCGCGGCGGGCCCTGGCGTCGTCGTAGTACCAGTAACGACCCATCATGAGCGCGGCCTGTTCATCGAGCGGCGTGTTCTTCATGGTCTTTTCCAGAAGCTTTCCGGCCCAGCGCCCAACGAAGAGCGGGAGCTTCACCTTCGGCGGTGCCATGCCGGTGAGCTGCTGGAGCTCGCCGAAGAATTCCTCGTAGCTCAGGTTCTTTCCGCCCACGATGTAGTGCTCGCCCACCTTGCCCTTTTCCATACCCAGGATCAGGCCGCCAGCCGCGTCGCGTACGTCCATGACGTTCTGACCGCCGGGGATGTAGGCGGGCAGTTCCTTGCGGATGTAGGCCAGCACCAGCCGCGAGCTGGAGTTGTAGACATCGCCGGGCCCGTAGCAGAAACACGGGTAGACAAATACCAGCGGCATCCCGGCCTTCGCCTTGTCGTAGGCGTAGAGCTCGGCCTGGCGCTTGGCCTTGGTGTAGTCGACGTTCAGGGATTCGAGATTGTAGGGACTCTCTTCGGTCGCGGGGGTCTTCTCCCCACCGGCGAGGGCAAAGATGCTGGCCAGGTAGACGATCTTTTTGACGTCCGCCTTCTCGCAGGCCTCGAACAGATTTTTCGTGATGTCGAAATTGAGTTCGTAGACCCGCTTGCGGTCCTGCGGCGCAGTCGAGATGAAACCGGCGATGTGGTAGATCGCGTCCACGCCGTCGAGCGCCGGACCGATGGTCGCCGGGTCGAGCAGGTCGCCGCGGGCCACTTCGAGGTTTTCGTGATTGGCGTCGATGCCCACGTCGGCGAGCTTGGCCGGCGTGCGCACCAGCACACGCACCTTCTCGCCCTTTTCGAGCAGTTGCTGCACCACGTGGGAGCCGATGAAACCGGTCGCGCCGGTAACAAGATTGAGCTTGGCCATGAATCCCCCTCATCCCCGCCGGGAAGTGGGCCATACCTAGCCGCGCAGGGCGCCCCGGCGCAAGCCGCTTGCGCCCGCGTGCCCATGCGGCTAAGGACGCAGGGCACGATTTTCCGCCGCCTGGGGCCCCTTTGGGGGCGCCACGGACCCGGCCATCAGGACACGCGACATGCCGCGAGAAGAACTTCCGAAGAGTTATGATTTCCGACCCGTCGAGGGCCGGTGGTACGAGGCGTGGGACGGCGAGGGCCTCTTCACCGCCGATCCCAAGGCAGAGGGCGAGCCCTTCTGCATCGTCATTCCGCCACCCAATGTGACGGGCCAGCTCCACATGGGGCACGCCCTCAACAACACCCTCCAGGACATCCTGTGCCGTTTCCAGCGCATGCGCGGGCGCAACGTCCTGTGGGTGCCGGGCACGGACCACGCGGGCATCGCCACCCAGAGCGTCGTCGAGCGCGACCTGCGCGCCCAGGGCACAAGCCGCCTGGAAATCGGGCGTGAGCAGTTCGTCGAGCGCACCTGGAAGTGGCGCGAGGAATACGGCAATCGAATTCTCCAGCAGCTCCGCCGCCTTGGCGCCTCCTGTGACTGGACCCGCACGCGCTTCACACTCGACGACGGTCTCTCCAAAGCCGTTCGCGAAGTCTTCGTGCGCCTCTACAAAGAAGGCCTCATCTACAAGGGTGAGTACATGGTCAACTGGTCGCCCGCCTCGCGCACGGCGATCAGCGACCTGGAAGTCGAATACAAGGAAGCCAAGGGCAAGCTCTGGCACTACCGCTATCCGGTCAAGGGCGAAGAAAGCCGATTCGTCACCATCGCAACGACGCGCCCCGAGACCATGCTCGGCGACACCGCCGTGGCCGTCCATCCCGAGGATGAGCGCTACAAGGACCTCATCGGCAAGACGCTCATTCTGCCGCTCGTAGAGCGGGAGATTCCCGTCATCGCCGACGACTTCGTCGATCCCGAGTTTGGAACCGGCTGCGTAAAGGTCACGCCCGCCCACGACCCCAACGACTTCGCCATGGGCCGGCGCCACAAGCTGGCGCTGATCCGGGTCATCGGCGAGGACGGAACCATCACCGCCGAGGGCGGGCCCTACGCCGGGCTCGATCGCTTCGAAGCGCGAGA
>JAGRBM010000100.1 GCA_020434085.1 Chrysiogenia bacterium
CGAGCCGGAGCAGTTTTTCCTTTTCGCCCTCGACGAGCCGCGTGACGGGCACGCCGCTCCACTTGGCGACGACCTCGGCGATCTCCTCCTCGGAAACCTCTTCCTTGAAGAGTGAAGCCTGGGTCGCGCCCGAGTGCTTTTCGGATTTCTTCAACTCGGCCTCGAGTTGCGGGATCTTGCCGTGGCGGAGCTCGGCGACCTTGTTGAGATCGTAGGCGCGTTCGGCTTTTTCCATTTCGAGGCGCGCGGCCTCAAGCTCCTCGCGGACCTTGCGGACCTTGTCGACGGCGGCCTTTTCCTTCTCCCATTGCAGCTTGATGCCACTGGCAGCGGCCTTCGCATCGGCGAGTTCCTTGCGGAGCGTGGCGAGACGTTGCTTGGAGGCTTCGTCCTTTTCCTTCGCGAGCGCGGTTTCCTCGATCTCGAGGCGGAGCACCTTGCGGGTGAGTTCGTCGAGCTCCTGCGGCATCGAATCCATCTCGGTGCGGATCATGGCGCAGGCCTCGTCGACGAGGTCGATGGCCTTGTCGGGCAGGAAGCGGTCGCTGATGTAGCGGTTGGAAAGCGTGACGGC
Organism: Chrysiogenia bacterium; assembly: GCA_020434085.1. NCBI lineage: Bacteria > Pseudomonadati > Chrysiogenota > Chrysiogenia > Chrysiogenia bacterium. The sequence goes on from JAGRBM010000100.1 coordinate 575, forward strand.
GCTGACGAGCGCGTTGTCCTGAATGCGCACGCCGTGATGCAGTTCGAAGCGTTCGCGGAGGCCGCGCAGAATCGAAATGGCGTCCTCGACCGTCGGCTGATCGACGAGCACGGGTTGGAAGCGGCGTTCGAGCGCGGCATCCTTTTCGATGTGCTTGCGGTATTCGTCGAGCGTGGTCGCGCCGATACAGTGCAATTCGCCGCGGGCGAGCATGGGCTTGAGCAGGTTGCCCGCGTCCATCGCGCCGTCGACCTTACCGGCGCCGACGATGGTGTGCAGTTCGTCAATGAAGAGAATGATGCGACCGTCGGCCTGCTTCACTTCGTTGAGCACGGCCTTGAGGCGCTCTTCGAATTCGCCGCGGTATTTCGCGCCGGCGACGAGCGCGCCCATGTCGAGCGCGAAGATGGTCTTGTCCTTGAGCCCCTCCGGCACGTCGCCGCGCAGGATGCGCTGGGCGAGGCCTTCGACGATGGCGGTCTTGCCGACGCCGGGTTCGCCGATGAGCACGGGGTTGTTCTTCGTCTTGCGCGAAAGGATCCGAATGGTGCGGCGAATCTCTTCGTCGCGGCCGATGACCGGATCCATCTTGCCCTTGCGGGCCTGCGCCACGAGATCGACGCCGTATTTTTCCAGCGACTGGTAAGTGGCCTCGGGGTTGTCAGTCGTGACGCGTTGCGCGCCGCGAATCTCCTTGAGCGACTTGAGCACCTTGGCGCGTTCGAAACCAAAGCTCTTGAAGAGTTTCTTGAGCGCTTCGGGTTTGCCGACTTCAAGCAGACCGAGGAACAGGTGTTCGACGGAAATGAATTCGTCCTTGAGCGACTTGGCTTCGTCCTCGGCCTTGGTGAGGGCTTCGTTGACGGCCTGGGTCACGTAGACCTTCGACGTGTCGACGCTGCCGCTGACCTTGGGCAGACGCTCCAACTCGCGCTCAACCGCCAGCGACACGGCGCTGGGCGTAACGTTGAGCTTGTCGATCAGCCCCGGCACGATGCCGTTTTCCTGGCTGAGCAAGGCGGCCAGCAAATGCCACGTCTCCACTTCGTTGTGGCCGTGACGGCGCGCAAGCGCCTGCGCGTCGGTGATGGCCTGACGCGACATTTGGGTGAGTTTGTTGAAATCCATGATGTCACACCCTTCGCATACGGCGGGCCAACCCCCCGGATCTGGTTTTCCCTCGTAGGTGGATCAGAGCATCGATTTCGCTGCGCCAAACCGCGCCTAGTGATGACACACTACGGGACAGGTTGGCTGACCTCGGTTCGCGTAAGCCCTTGCACGCAAAGCGGGTTTGGCCGACGCTGAGTTAAATGAGCCGCGCCGGAATACCTCGTTCCGCTTCACCTGCCTCCGCCATGCGGCTGCAGTCCAAACCGGCTCAACTGGCGGAATACCTGCGCACCGCGATTCGCGGCGGCTCGCTGGGCGAACCCCTGCGCGGTATGCGGGTTTGGAGCCGGGAACTCGGCGTCAGCCGCCGCACCTTGCACACCGCGCTGCAAACCCTGCAACGCGAAGGCTTGCTCACGATGCACGCCCGCGGCGCGCGCCTCGCCTCCGCACCAGTCGCAGCCAAACCCGACACCGGACCGCGCCGCATGCGCTGGCTGATCGACGGCACGTATCGGCATC
>JAGRBM010000101.1 GCA_020434085.1 Chrysiogenia bacterium
TCGCCCGAGAACATGAAATCGGCCTGAGAGTGCCACATTTTGCCGTTTCCGACCGACCGGTCCGTCGTTGACGGGCCGGAGTGAACCGTGGTAACAAACTGGATGCAGCGGGCGCGCGCCTGCCCGGCCGGCTTGGAGCCCCTCGGGGCGACGGGACCGGCAGACGGACGGCGCGCAGGCCCGAAGAAAAATCCACTCTCTTTCCGCGTTGTCGGGATGAGCTTCACTCTTGGAGGAGGAAGCATCATGTCTCTCGAGCAAGCATTTCCCCAGCTATACGGCAAAAAGCACGGCTACATTCGTCGCCTCGACGTGAAGGCCTTTGAGCGGCACATGAAGTCGTTCAACTTCATGGACCGGTATCACCGCGTCAGTTTCGAAGGCCTGGAAAACGTGCCCGAAAAGGGCGGCGCCCTCATCGTCGGCAACCACGGCCCCGGCGGATTCGACGCGCCGTTTGTCGTCAAGCACATCTACGAAGAGCGCGGCCGCGTCGTGCGTGCCATGGCCGACCGCGCCGTGTTCAAGCTGCCCGTCTATCGCTACTTCGCCCAGCAGATGGGCATTGTCGAGGGCAATCGCCAGCAGGCCATCGAGATGCTCAGCGATGGCAACCTGATGAGCGTCTACCCCGGCGGCATTCGCGAGACCATCAAGCGCCCCGACCAGAAGTACGAAGTCCGCCCGTTCTGGGGCAAGGCCGACGGATTCGTGAAGGTCGCGCTGCAGGCGGGCGTTCCCATCATTCCGGTCGCCTGCATCGGCATCGACGACATCGCGATCCAGATCCGCACCGCCGAGCAGATGAAGGACTCCTGGTTCATGCGTCGCTGGCAGCAGGAGATGGGCTCCGACAAGTATTCCACCCCGATGTGGATGGGCCTTGGGCCGGGCATGCCGCTTCCGGTCAAGCTCTCCTACTACATGGGCTGGCCGGTCCACACGGGCCACGGCCCCGAGGCCGCCGACAATCCCGAGATCGTCGCCGAGATCAAGGAGCGCGTGATCGTCGAGCTCGAAAAGCTCATCGAACACGGCCTTGCCGAGCGCGAGCGCGGGCGCCAGCGCACCATGCGCGCCTTCGGCATGGGCGGCCGCCGCCTGATCAAGGCCGCCCAGCGCATGGGCCAGAGCGCCCAGGCCGCCGTCGTCCAGATCCAACGCGCCGCCGAGCAGCAGCGCAAAACCGCAGCCTGATTTCTCTCATTTACGTGAGGGTGAAGAAAAGCCCGCCCCCTGATGGGGCGGGCTTTTTGTTTGCCACGGAGAACTCAGAGTTCACGGAGAGAAGACAAGAGAAATTAACCACAGATGCACACAGATAAACACGGATCAAGACAATCCAGAAGTTCCTTCTCTATCTGTGTTCATCCGTGTGTATCTGTGGTTTTAAATTCTGCTCCGTGAACTCTGTGTCCTCTGTGGCAAGTTTCTTATTTCTTCTCTGCCAGCGCTCGAAGGTAGTCGGCGAGTTCGTAGTGACCCGCCGCAGCAGCGCTTTCTGCAGCGGTCCATCCGTCGTGCACTTGTGCAGGATCGGCGCCATGCCTAAGCAGCAGGTCCACGCCTTTGCGGTCCCCGTTGTATGCAGCGGCCATGAGTGGCGACTCAGAATCGCACTCAGCCGGGCCGTTGGCAGGTGCGCCCGAGTCGAGCAAATACTCCATGGCCTTGTGGGCCTCGTTGAGGCTGGCTGCGTAGAGGGCGTTGTTCTCACAGGCGCTCAGATTCAGCAGTCCGTACTCGCGAAGCAGTGCAATCATTGGAACGTCATCGCCATAAGCCGCGACGGCAATCTGCATCGAGATATCAGGGATCGGCGCTGCCGATTCCTCTTTGAGTGCATCCAGCACGACTCGCGCAAGTTCGGTATCGTGCGAACTCACCGCAGAGGCGAACTCTTTCTGCCCGATTGCAGCACCGGACGCGATGAGCAGGCGCACCATTTCCAGATCCTCGCGCCAGATTGCGAACTCCAGGTGAGAGGCATACTTGCTCCGCCCCGAAGGATCGGCACCTTCGGCAATTTGCCGTCGCGCAAGTGCAAGATCACCCGCTGCCACCGCGCCAAAGAGAACGGGGTCACTGGCCTCCCAGGCCTCTCCAACAACGTAGGCTCTTCCCATGCGCATTTCTTCGGGCGTGCAGACTCGATTTTCCTGTTTCTGCGTGCAGCCCGCAAAAGCGAGAAGACTTAGCGCCAGTAGTATCGTCTTCATCACCCCTCCCGCATCCACGGCGGCTTCTTCTTCTCGATCTTCGCATGCACGGGGCAGCTCTCCGCGTGGGCGCCGGGGAGGTAACCGGTGCTCATCAGGAATTCGCCGGTGATTTCGCCGCCGGTGAATTTGAAGGTCTTCTTGAAGAGTTTCACCCACTCGTCCTTCGTAAGCGGGTGGTGGTGGTCAAGCCACTTCTTGAAGGATCCATATTCATCCTGCAACGCCTCGATGCGCCGGGCGTTTTCGATGGTGGCCTCGACTTTCAGGCGGTTGCGGATGATTCCGGCATCGCTGAGCAGCCGCTTCTTCTCGCGCGCGCCGTAGCGGGCGACGGTGGCGATGTCGAAACCGTCGAAGGCGGCGCGGAAGTTGTCCTTCTTCTTGAGAATCGTCAGCCAGGACAGCCCCGCCTGGTTGATCTCCAGAATCAGGCGCTCGAAGAGCCGGTTGTCGTCGCGTAGCGGAAACCCGTACTCGCGGTCGTGGTAGGGCCCGTGGAAGGGATGGCCGGGGGCGAAGTCGCAATAGCTGGACATGAAGAGTTCCTCGAAGTGCTTTCGATCTTAATCAATTTTTCATAAATCGCGCAGCGGCCCCCTCGCATCGAATGGGGGACGAACGGGAAGCACAAGATCAGCAGGACGGGTTCAGGGGAAAAGGAGAACTTCCATGAACCGGCACCTGCTGCACCTTTTTGTTGCCCTGTTTTCTGCGATCTTCGCGCCCGCGCTCGCACGCGCGTCCGCCATCTCCGATGAGCCCCGCATCGAGGCCTGCTCCCTCGAAGAAGAAGCCGACCCCGTGGGCGATCCCGCCTTCTGGGCGCTTCCTGCGTGGGTCGTCTCCGAGGACGCCTGCGGTCCCGAGCCCGGCGAGGAAGAGGGCATTACCCTCTTCCAGAGCGGCAACCTCTTCGACACGGTACTGGCCAACCCGCGTGAGGTGCGTGCCGAGGCCGCGGTCGGACGTCTTTCAGGCAGCCCGACGCTGAGCCGCCTGGCGGGTTCCCATGACTTCTACAACATCGTCGTGTGGATGGGCGGGGATTTTCCGCTGGTTCGACGCGTCAATCACGAGCGCGAGGACGGTCGCATCGACGGCCACCAGATCGGCATCATGCCCATGGCCACGGTGCTGCTCTCTTTCTCGGGCGACTTCGGCGGGGACCTGGTTAACGCCGACTTCAACGGCGGGCTCTACCACAGCTATCGCAAGGGGCCGCTCTCGCTGCGCACGCGCTTCTACCACGAGAGCACGCACCTGGGAGACGAGTTCATCCAGATCACGAACTTCAATCCCAACAACCGCATCAACCTGAGCTTCGAGGCGCTCGAGTTTCTGGCATCCTACGACCTGTGGGACGGGCGGGTGCGCGTCTACGGCGGTCCGGAGTTCAAGGTGCGCGTCGAACCCTCGGCGGTAAAGCGCTGGGAGGGACACGTGGGCATGGAATGGCGCCCCGACCTGAACATCTTCGTGCTGGCCCACCCGGTGATCGGCGTGGATGTCAATCCCCAGCAGACCCACGACGGAAAGCCCACCACCGCGGTCGTCGCCGGGCTGGAGATCGGCAAGCGCCGCCACCACCGTCCGCGGGTGAAGTTGCTGGCGCGTTACCTGCACGGACCCTCGCCCTACGGGCAGTTCCGCATCACCGACCCCAGCGTGGACGAGTTCCTGGTCTCCTTCCGCTGGTCGCAATAGGCAGAGACTGGATTCCCGCCGGTGACTCGCTAAGCTGCTCTCGTCATGGACGAGACAAGTGCAGCACCCCGCGACCTCGCGCGCACCCGCCTGCTGTGGCTGGCCGGGCTGTGCGCGGTGGTTTTTGCGACGCAGGGCTATCGCTTTGCGAGCATCAAGTCCATGACCTGGGACGAGCCCGCCTACCTGATGACGGGCTACCAGCACCTGGTGGACGGCGACTTCCACTACATGCCCGAGCACCCGCCCCTGCTCAAGGAATACCTGGCGCTGCCCAATGCACTGGCGGAGGTCCGCGGCGCCGAGCGCATCGACCGGCGGCTCGACCAGTGGGATTCCTCGGCCATCTTTCTGGCGCGGGCCGTCGCCAACCCGCGCGGTTTCATTTTGCGCGCGCGGCTTGCCAACGTGGCGCTGGGCGTCGGACTGATCTTTCTGCTCGGGTGGTGGGCCTACCGGTTGTGGGGAGTTCCCGCCGGCGCATTGGCGCTGCTCATTGGCACCTTTGAGCCCAACCTCATCGCCAATTCCTCGCTCGTTACGATCGATACCGGCGTCACGCTGGCCCTCGTGGGGGCGACCTATTTGCTCTGGGAGCTCCTGCAAAAACCCACGCTGCCGCTGGTGATCGCCTTCGGCGCGGTCATCGGTGCCGGGCTGGTCACGAAGTTTTCCACCACGTTTCTGCTCATCGGCGTGCTCGGTCCCGTCACCTGCATTCACTGGTGGCTCCAGCGCGGCGAGCAGCAGGGTGAGCCCGAAGAGTCCATCTGGCACGACTGGCGCACGTGGCTGGTTCTCGCCATCGCCATCGCGTTGCCGGTTCTGCTGAGTTACCGCTTCGTGCATCTGGCAAAGTATTTCGAGGGCTTCGCCTACCAGCTCCGTCGCCGCGGCACGCGGAACGAAGCGATTCTCTTCGGCGAGATCAGGCAGAGCGGATTCTGGGACTACTTCATCTTCTGCCTGCTGCTCAAAGTCCCGCTGGGCATCTGGGCGCTCTTCATTGCATCGGTCGCTTTCTTCAGGCGCCGGCCGCGCTGGAGCCTCGTGGACTTCTGCCTCATCGTCGTGCCGGCGGCGAGCATCACGCTGGCCATGACGCTCTCCTGGGTGGACCGCGGCGTGCGCTACGTGCTGCCGTCTCTTGTGTTCATGATTCTTGCCGGTTCGCGCGTGGGCGCGATTGCATGGGAAAGTAGAAACCGCGCGCTGGCGGCGTTCACCGGCGCCATGGCCCTGTGGTCGGTGTGGGCCGGCGCGTCCGTTGCGCCCCATTACCTGGCCTACTTCAACGAGATCGCCGGCGGCCCCGAGAAGGGCCCGCGCTACTTCGTGGATTCCAACATCGACTGGGGACAGGATTTGAAGCAGGCGGGCGCCTTTCTCGCCGCGCTTCCCTACCAGCCCGCACTCTTTGCCGCCGATGTTTTCGGCAACCCGCAGATCCGCGGCTTCTACCTGCACGCGCGTCCCTGGACGGAGATCGCGGGAATGCCGCGCGTGAAGAATGTGCCGGTTCCGCCGCTTGCGGCGCCCGACCTCGTATGGGTTTCCGGCACGACCTACTACGGCTCGGGCAACGGGATCGGCACGCTCTTTCGGGACCGCCCCGCGCAGCGCCAGTTCGGGCACTCGGTCTTTCTCTACGACATCTCGCGCTCGCCCGCCGACTACGCCGCCATCGCCAATCACTACCTGAGCTTCGGCACCCGCGAGAAGAACATCGACCCGCGCCGCAGCGCGCTGGCCGTCCTCCAGCGCTGCAACGCGCGCTTTCCAGAGGATGCCGTGTGCAGGGGGATGCTGATTGCGCACATGAAGCGGCTGGGGATTGCGCCGGGGCTGGAACACGACCCGGAACCGGCCGGGCCGTAATCGAGCGCGCTTCTCAGTCGGCGCGCAGGATTTTTCCCGAGTAGTAGTCTTCCCGGAATTGCTGGACGAGTGAGACATCGACGTCGAGCGCCCTGGCCAGTCCGACCGGGTCGCCCAATACATCCGCCATCGCCCCGTCGAGTTTTTCCTTCCACGAGTGCATGTCCTCGTCGGAATTGCCCTGCGTCTGCCCAACACCGCCGAACCGGGAGATGAGCCAGGAAAAGATCTGGATGCAGAGCATGCCGATCCGGTGCAGTTCCATCGCGCTCTCGAAAGACGGGACGTCGGTGATCTGCGGGTTCTCCCTGAGTGCGTCCAGGTAGCGGCGAATGAAGGCCTCTTCGTGCCTGCGGCGGTCATCGGGCGTGAAGCTGACGGTCATGCAGTAGGTGATGTCCCACAGGTAGAACGTGATCGAGTTGACCTCCCAGTCGGTCAGGATCACTTCCGAGTAATCCGAGCTGAACAGGCAATTGCCCATGCGGCAGTCACCATGGCTGATCGTCACCGGCTCCCTGGCCGTGCGCTTCTGAATGGCTTTCCAGATTTCCTGGAACGAACTCGAAGCCCGCCGGGCATAGAACTGAACGCCCGGATCGAGCCAGTCCACGCCGCTTCTTTCGAGAAACTTGCCGAGAACCTTCGGCGGCATGCCTCGCAATTGCCAGGTCCTTCGGTGCAGGTCCGTGGCGCTGTCGAGGATGCGCTCCACCATCCGGGCATCGGCGTCCATCCAGTCGGGCCGGCTGTGGAACCGGTCCATGTCGACGCACTCCTGAATGAGGATGGAGCGCTCGAAGGGCCGCGACCATGCGGCGAACAGGTTCTTCGGCGCCGCGAAGCCCAGCTTCTCGCGACCGCCCGCCTGCCGCGCAAGCTCGGGCAGAATGACGTTGTGAAAGGCGACTTCCTTGTTGTCGGTGGATGCCGCGGCGAGCAGTGCCTTGAAATAGAGCTTGTACTGGCGCGCCGAGGGGAGCTTTACGAACACCCGCAGCTCCTCGCGCTGAGAGCCCGGCGTCGAATAAACAATGTCGATGCGCGCGACGTTCTTGTCGGGTTCGGTGTCCGCGCCGCCGCAATGCTCACACGAAATGCAGCGCGCGCTGGCCGGGATCACGCCTTCGCGCTGCAACAAGCGGAACACGCGATCGGGTGGGGCAAAGAGCTCGGTGAGATTGCGCGGAAAGCCGAGAAAAGGATTGCCCGAACGAAAGACGTAGCGATCGATCGCCAGCAGATCAAAGAAAAGCGGCCCCAGGGTGATGACTCTCGTGAGCGCAAGGAACCTGCTGTCCATCTGCTTTCACCCTCAA
>JAGRBM010000102.1 GCA_020434085.1 Chrysiogenia bacterium
ATGCCCGCGCCGGCCTTGCCCTCCGCGGGGACGTTGAGAATCGCGTCGTTGTATTCGACCTCGCCGGCGGCTTCCTTGAGGTATTCCACCACGCGGTGGACTTCCTCATCGGAGACAAACGCGCCGTGGACGCGCACGAGCTTGCTCGAGCCCGGCGGTGAAAACAGCATGTCGCCGCGGCCCAGGAGCTGCTCGGCGCCCTGGGAATCGAGAATGGTGCGCGAGTCGGTGCGGCTCGTCACCTGAAAAGAGATGCGCGTGGGGAAGTTGGCCTTGATGAGGCCGGTGATGACGTCCACCGAGGGGCGCTGGGTCGCCAGGATCATGTGGATGCCCGCGGCGCGCGCCATCTGCGCCAGGCGGGCGATGGATTCCTCGATTTCCTTGCCGACCAGCATCATAAGATCAGCGAGCTCGTCGATGATGATGACCAGGTAGGGAAGTTCCTCGGGCGGCTGCAGGTCTTCTTCGCGGATGGGCCCGCAGGCCAGCGCCTGCTGCTCATCGCTGCCGTATTTGAGGATCCGCTCGCGGTCTTCCTCGGCCCGGCGCCGCGCGCGCTCGCGCCAGGTGTCGCTATCGACTTCCTTGCGCACGGCCTTGTTGAAGTTGTCGATGTTGCGCACCCCGTAGTCGGAGAGCAGCTTGTAGCGGCGCTCCATTTCGAGGACCGCCCAGCGCAGCGCGCCGGCGGCCTGCTTGGGATCGGTCACCACGCTCGAATACAGGTGCGGAATGCCGTCATAGACCGAGAGTTCGAGCATCTTGGGATCGACGAGGATGAAGCGCACATCGCGGGGATGGGCGCTGAAGAGCATCGAGAGGATCATCGTGTTGATGCCCACCGACTTGCCCGCGCCGGTGGCGCCGGCCACCAGCAGGTGGGGCATCTTCTTGAGATCCCAGTAATAGGGGATGCCGCTCGTGTCCTTGCCAAGCGCCAGCAGGGTGTGGCTCTTGTTCTTCTGGAACTCGTCGTTCTCCATCATGTCGCGAAGGTAGATCGTCTCGCGGTGCTTGTTGGGGATTTCGATGCCGATCACGTTCTTGCCCGGAATGGGCGCGATGATGCGGATGGAGACCGCCGAGAGCGCCATGGCCAGGTCGTCCTGGAGGCCCGCAACCTTCGAGACCTTCACGCCCGGCGCCGGCATGAACTCGTACATGGTGATGACCGGTCCGGGCTCGATGGCCACGACCTGTCCCTTGATGTTGAAGTCGAGGAGCTTCTTCTCGAGGATCTTGGCGTTGGCCTTGAGCTGCTCTTCATCGACCTGGTGGGTCTCGTCGGGCTCGGGATCGAGCAGCTCGGTGCTCGGCAGCGCGAACTCGCCGGCAACGGCGGGCTGCTTGGCGAACTCGAAGGCCTCCTGATCGGCAGTCTTCTTCTTGTCTTTCTTTTCGGGCTTCTTCTTGGGCTTGCGGATCTTCGCGTCGATCTGCACGGGCGCCGGCTCATCGGCAGCCAGCGGCGGGGCAATCTCCACTTCCTCGGTCACCTTGGCCGAGGCCATCTGTTCGCGAAGCTCCGAGACGTGCTCCTCGCGCTTTTCGAGCTCGGCGCGGGTGCGGCGCTCCTGCGCGGCGCGGGTAAGCGCCTTGGTCATGCGGGCGAGCAGGGAGCGAATGGCGCCGAGCGCCTCGCTCAGCGTGATGTGGGTGAGCACCATGAAGCTCACAAGCAGCCCCAGCACCGTCACGGCTGCTGCGCCGGGCACGTTGAGCGCGCCGCGGAATCCCTCGCCGAGCAGGGTGCCCAGCAGGCCGCCGGCCGCAACCGATTCGCCGCTCACAGCAACTTCGGCAATGGAGAGATGCAGGGCCACGGCGCTGAAGACGGCGAAGGCGAAAAAGGCGCCGCCGCGCATGGCCAGCTTGTGCTTGGGCGGCAGCTCCGCGCCCACGAAAGCCCAGGCGCTCAGCGTTACCAGCACCAGCGGGAAGAGATAGGCCGCCAGGCCGAATCCCTCGATGAGGATCTTGTTGGAGAGCCACACCCCGGTGGCGCCGACCCAGTTGGCCACGGGCAACTCACGCCCGAGCAGCCCCTCATCGGCGGGGGAAAAGCTGACCAGTGACAGTACAAGCAGAAGGGCGAGTACCGCTGCCGCCGCTCCGAGGATCTCTCGGGGCAGGGAGCTTCCTTGACGTTCCATCGGTCCAAAATTCGGCGCTGCCGGCCCTCACCCATGGCCTTTGCGGCGCGCCGCCTTGCTCACTCACTCAAGTAGCGGGGAAAACCCTTTGAACCCCGCCGCGCGCGCTCCGGCCTCGTGGGGCCGCCTCAGGAAGAGGAAGACGCGCGCTCGATCACGACCGGCAGGATGTAGGGGATCACCGTGGAGCTGTGCCTGCGCCAGTGGCGCCGCAGGCTCTGGATGAGCGCCTCTTCCAGCGAGTCGTAACCGCTAGCTTCTTGATAATACTCGGAAATTGCCCGATTGACCACCCCTGTGAGTGCGTCGTCGGTGTGACCGTTTCGTGCCAGCCCCCGCATCTCGAAGGCCGGGGGAGCCGCCAGGGCGCGGCGCCGGGGGTCCACGCTCACCGTGGCCACGAGCAGGCCGTGGTTGCCCAGAAAATGCCGGTCGTGGAGTTCCTGCGCCCCGAGCATCAGGCCCGTGCCCGCATCCACCGCCCGGGCGCCCGCCGGGACGCGGCCCTCGATCTCGGCCGCCTCCCGAGTGACCCTGAGAACGGCGCCGTCCTCGATGTGGATCACGTTCTCCACCCCGCACTCGCGGGCCAGCTCGCCGTGGGGCACGAGCATCCGGGTCTCGCCGTGGACCGGGATAAAGAACTTCGGCCGGATCATCTCGATCATCTGCCGCTGCTCGTCGCGGGCGGCGTGGCCCGAGACATGGACGCTCTCATCGCGGTCCTGAACGACGCGCGCGCCCACGGCGTGGGCGGCGTTGATGAGCTTGCCGATGGAATCCTCGTTGCCGGGAATGGCGCGGGCCGAGAAGACGAGCAGGTCGTCCTCGCAAAGGTCGATCTGTGTGTGCTCGCCGCGGGCAATGCGCGCGAGCGCGCTCGAGCGCTCGCCCTGGCTGCCGGTGACGACGTAGCAGACCTTGCCGGGGGAGAGCTTTTCGAGCTTCTCGGGCGTGGTCACCGTCCTGGGCGGAAATTTCAGAAAGCCGAGCTGGCGCGCCACACGCGAGACCGACTGCATGCTGCGCCCCATGAGCGCGACGCGCCGCCCGGTGGCATGGGCGGCATCGATCACCTGCTGGAGGCGGTCGACGTTGGTGGAGAAGGTCGCAATGAAGACGCGCCCTTCGTGGCCGCGCATGAGATCAGTGAGCGCCGGGCCCACCTTGAGCTCCGAGCCCGTGCGCCCGGCGCGACCCACGTTGGTGGAGTCCGAGAGCAGGGCGAGCACGCCCGCGTCGCCGATCTCGCGCATGCGCGCCAGGTCGATGCGCTGCGAGCCCGGCGGGGTGGGGTCGATCTTGAAATCGCCGGTGTGGAAGACCACCCCCTGCGGCGTGGTGATCGCCAGCGAGAGGGCGTCGGGAATCGAGTGGGTCACGGGGATGGTCTCGATCTCAAAGGGCCCGAGCTGGTAGCGCTCGCCTGCCTCGACCAGCTCGCACAGGTTGCCCACGTTGAGCCCCCACTCGGTGAGCTTGGGACGCAGCAGGCCAAGCGTCAGCCGCGTGCCGTAGAGCGGGACGCGAATGCCTTCCTGCAGGAGAAAGGGAAGCGCGCCGATGTGGTCCTCGTGCCCGTGGGTGAGAAAGACCGCCTCGATGCGCTCGGCGTTTTCCTTGAGATAGGTCAGGTCGGGGATGAGATACTGGGTGCCCAGGTAATCGTCGCCGGGAAACATGGTCCCGCAATCGACGATCAGAATGCGCCCGCGGGTCTCGTAGACCATGAGGTTCATTCCAACCTCACCGAGACCGCCCAGCGGGATCACACGAAGGGAATCGTCATCGGGGAAGCGCAATTGCTCGGGCAGGTCCTGCCAGGGCAAGCGTCTGATCTTCTCAAAAATACTCAAAGACCGGGCCTTAACCTGTTGAATTCTCTGACTGTTTCCCCTTCAATCAAGCTACTAAGGGCCCGCGGGGGCTGTCAATGAAAAACGTGATGTAAGGCACTTTGTCGGGGGCCCCATCGGCAGTAGAATCGGAAGCCGGAAACCGGGCTTTCAACCTGAAATTACTGGAGTTTTAGCCACGCCCATGCAGCACCGCAGCCTCAAAACCTCTTCGAGCCGCCGCGAGCGGCTCCGCGCGCTCTTTGCCGCGCTCGTGGTGATCCTCGGCGCGCTCTGGATGGACGGTGCTCTGGCCGAGTCCCCGCGCGAGGTCTACGAGCGCGAGATCAACCGCCGCCTGGATGCCGACGACGGGCTTACCAAGGAGGAGCGCGCGCGCTGGCGCGAGAACCTGCTCGCCGGCTTCGAGAGTGCCTTCGACAACATGGTGAGCGAGCGCGAGTACATGCTCGATGCTGTGGACACGATCTTCCACATCATGATCGAGGGAATCTTTGCAGAGCTTCCGCCCGCGCAGGTCGTTCCCGTGGCCCGCGCGGCCTTCGACGCAAGAAAGACCGGCGCGCCGGCGGCCGCCGTGGAGGGCATCGCCCAGTACGGGCTCTCCGACTACGTGCGCGATCAGGGCATCGAGATCAGCGCGCTGGAGATCGCCGGGTGGGCTTCGGGCTCCGAGGCGGCCAAGCGCGTGGGGGTTCCCGATTTTATCGCCGAAGACTTTGTCGCCCAGGCTCTCGAAGCCCGCTGGGGCATTGACCGTTACGTCCAGCTCAACGGCGCACTCATCCGGGCCGTCACCGAGGGACACGACGCCGAGGTGGCCGGGCGCTACCTGCTCATCTCCATGGAACTGGGCGAGAAAAGCGCCGAGGAAATCGTCGCGGAGATGGAGCCCTACCTGCAGAAAGTCCGGCGCGAGAAGGCCGGCGAGAAGCTCAAGGAAATGCGCGAGCGTCAGGAAGAAGAGCAGGGGAGCGGCGAGCCCGCCAAACCAAAGACGCAGCCCAAAACAGAAACGCGCACGGCCCTGAGCCCCGTGCCCGGCCAGTACAATCCCTTTGCCGGCCAGCGAACTCCCGGCGCTGCGCAGCCGGCAGCGCCCCAGCGCCCGGCGACTTCGACCGCGAGCAATCCCAGAAAGCCCGCCTCCTCGGGGCCGCTCATGGGCGTCGTCCCGGCGGCACCGGCCAAACAACAGACCGCCGCGGCGAAGCCAAACAAACCCGCCGAGCAGGCCCCGCGCAGCACCGCACCGGTAAGTAGCCAGCTCGTCTCGGCAAAACCCAACGCCATCGTGGGCCTTGTCTCGCGTAGCGCGCTCGATGCCGAGATCGATACGTGGATCGGAACGCCCTACAAGTGGGGCGGCACGAAAAAAGTCTACGGCGCCGACTGCTCGGGCTTTACCCAGGGATCGCTGCGCGCGGTGAAGATCGGCATCCCGCGCGTCTCGCGCGATCAGGCCCAGGTGGGCCGTTACCTCAACGCCGACGGCGCGCGCAACCTCAGCTACGGCGACCTGGTGTTCTTCGACACCACCGGGCGCGGCACCAAGAGCCGCGTCTCCCACGTGGGCGTCTACCTCCAGAACGGCCGCATGGCCCACGCCAGCTCCAGCAAGGGCATCATGAAAACCGACTTCACCCGCCGGTACTACCAGAGCAAGTACATGTTCGGGCGGCGGGTTACGCAGTTCACACGATGATCAAAACCGGGCGGGTAGACCCCGCCCTGCCTTTTCCAACCAAAGGTAAAACATGAACAGCCAAGTCCCCCCCCTCGACCGCGCCCGCCGCCAGCTTTCCGAGGCTGTCTGGCTCTACTTCGAGTCGCGCGACCCGCTGGTGGTGGAGACCCTGGCCGAGGAGGCGCGGGCCAATCTCCAGGAGCTGATGGAGCGCCTGCCCGCCGAGGTGCGTCGGGGCTTTCTGGAGAACTACCTGGTGCCCGAGCATCACGGGGCAGCCGAGAAATTTCTTCGCGCCCAGGGCGAGGGCGCCGCGCTGGAGGGCCTGCTCTTCGACGCGCTGAGCGTCTACCTGCACCTTGCGCAGGAATGGATCATCGAGGCGGCGGCCTTCTTCTCCTGGATGCAGCTCGAAAAGCGCGAGTGGTTCCGGCCAGAGGTGCTCTCCACCGGGGGACTCGAAGCGCGCCGCGGCGAGCGGGCGTTCTTTCTGGCCTTCCTGCAGGAAGCCGAGCACAACGGCCCCGACGAGAACGGGGCCCGCACCGGACGGCGCGGGCCGGGACAGGAAGAGGGCGAGTAGACCTCGCCCCTACAATCCGTTCGTCTGGTGTAGGGGCGGGGTCTACCCGCCCTCTGGTTATTGGAATTTCCGCGCCGCTTCCATCGCCCAGTAGGTGAGAATCATGTCCGCGCCGGCGCGGCGGAATGCCAGCAGGGCTTCCATGAAAGCGGCGTCGCCATCGAGCCAGCCGTTCTGCGCGGCGGCTTTGAGCATCGCATATTCGCCGCTGACCTGATAGACGGCGGTCGGGACCTGGAAGGTGTCTTTGACACGCCGAACGATGTCCAGGTAGGGCATGCCCGGCTTGACCATCACCATGTCGGCGCCCTCGTCGAGGTCGCTGGCCACCTCGCGCAGGGCCTCGTCGGAGTTGGCCGGGTCCATCTGGTAGGTCCGCTTGTCGCCGCCGCCCAGATTTTTCTTCGAACCCACCGCGTCGCGGAAGGGCCCGTAGTAGGCGCTCGCATACTTGGCCGCGTACGAGAGAATCGCGACATTCTCGAAACCCTCGTGGTCGAGCATGTTGCGGATCGCCCCGATGCGCCCGTCCATCATGTCCGAGGGAGCGATAACGTCGCAGCCGGCCTCAGCCTGGGCGATGGCCTGCCGGCAGAGGATGTCGACGGTCTCGTCGTTGGCGACGTAGCCATTTCGATCGAGCACGCCGTCCTGGCCGTGGCTTGTGTAGGGATCGAGTGCCACGTCGCAGATGACGCCGAGGCTGAGCCCCGCGTCCTTTACCGCGCGGGTGGCGGTGCAGATGAGGTTTTCCTTGCGGTAGGCCTCCTCGGCCTTTTCGCTCTTTCGCTCCGCCGGGACCACGGGGAAGATCGCGATGGCCGGGATGCCAAGCCCCTGTGCCTCGCGCGCGGCCTCCACGAAATTCCCCAGCGTCAGGCGCTCCACGCCGGGCATGCTGGCCACGGCCTCGTTGGAATCACCCTCGTGAACAAAGAGCGGGAGGATCAGGTTGGCCGGGTCGAGCCGGTGCTCGCGCACCATGGCGCGCATCCACTCGGTCGTGCGCTTGCGCCGGTGGCGGATGGTCGGATGAGAACCGCGTTGGGGGACCCAGGTCATTGTCTGCTCCTCAAGGTTCTTGCTGTTCAAGCAACTGTCATTGTGAAGGGTGCCATGCACCCTGAAGAATCGCGCCCCGCCAGCCCACGCGATCATTCGCTCCGCTCAGGATGACAGACTCGGGGGACAACGCGATCACAAACCCATTCTATTTTTTCTCGCCCTTTATTTCCTGCAGGGGCGGGGCCTCATCGTCATCATCGAGCCCGAAGAGCCGGCGCACGGTCTGCGTCACTTCGGCGCCATCGCCGTCGGCCTCGGCCTTCTTGAGCGCGGCGATGGGCTCGTGCAGCAGCTTGTTGACGATGGCGTTGGTCAGGTGCTCGATGCGCTCGCGCTCGGCATCGCCGATGCCGTCGAGCTTGCCGACGATTTTCTCGAACTCGGCCTTGCGGACCTCGTCGAAGCGCCTTCGCAGCGTAACGATGGTCGGCACGACGCGAAGGCCGTTCAAATAGTTCTCAAATTCCTCGGTCTCGGCCTCAATGATTTTCTCGGCCTCCTGCGCCTCGGCATAGCGGGCCTTCTTGTTTTCCTCGACCACGCCTTCGAGATCGTCGAGATCGTAGACGTAGCAGCCCTCGAGATCGCCGGCGTCCGGATCGATGTTGCGCGGCACTCCCAGGTCGATGAGAAAGAGCGGGCGGTAGCGGCGCGCCCGCATGACCGGATCAAGCCGCGCTTTGGTGATGACGTAGTGGGGCGCCGCCGCCGAAGAGATCACGATGTCGGCCTTCGTGAGCTCGCCGTCGATGTCGTCCCAGCCGATGGCGTAGCCGCCAAAGCGCGAGGCCAGCTTCGCGGCGCGCTCGTAGGTGCGGTTGGCGATGGTGATCTTCGAGAGACCAGCGGCCAGCAGGTGCTCGACCGCCAGCTCGGCCATCTCACCGGCGCCGATGAGCAGCGCTTCCTTGTCTTCGAGTTTACCGAAGATGCGGCGTGCCAGTTCGACCCCCGCGTAGCTCACCGACACCGCGTTCTCTGCGATCTTCGTTTCCGTGCGCACGCGCTTGGCCACCTGGAAGGTCTTGTGGAAAAGGCGGTTGAGCATGGGCCCGCACGTGCCCGCGTCGCAGGCGGCGTGATAGGCCTCCTTGACCTGCCCGACGATCTGGGGCTCGCCGAGCACCATGGAGTCGAGCGAGGCGGCCACGCGGAACAAATGATTCACTGCCTCGTACGAGTGGTAGTGATAGAGCACCGGATGCAGCTCGGTCTCGGGAACCTTGCGGTTCTCGGCGAGAAATCCCGAGACAATTTTGGAAAGCCCGCGCCCGGCCGGGCCGCTGGCGACAAGCTCGGTGCGGTTACAGGTGGAGATAATCACCGCTTCGTCGACGTGCTCGCGGCCGCGAAGATCCTGCAAAGCCTCGGAGAGTTGCTCGGAGGCAAAGGCCAGGCGCTCGCGCAGCTCGATGGGCGCGGTGCGGTGGGAGATGCCGACGACTACAAGATCCATCGCGCCCCCCTTATCCCATGCCGTGGCTGGCCATATGGATCGAACCATCGGCCATCAGGAAGGCGCCC
>JAGRBM010000103.1 GCA_020434085.1 Chrysiogenia bacterium
CCGAACACGCCCAGCTCTGCCATCTCGTTGATGATCTCGATGGGGATGAGCTTGTCCTGGTCGTGAACCTCGGGAGCCAGCGGGATGACCTTGTCGTTCGAGAATTTCGCGAACTGATCCTGGATCATTTCCAGGGTCTCATCATTGATCGCGAAGGCGCCGGCCTTGCCGTCCTTTTCGCGAATGAGATCGACGATTTTCTTGTAGTCCTCGGTGCGCGCGCCGGCGGCCAGATAGGCTTTTACCGCCTCGTTGCCCGCGAACTCGTGGAGCTCCGCGCTCGTGAGGCCGATCTCCTTGACCGAGATCTTCTCGGCCTGGCTGAGCGTGATGTCCGTGAGGAAGTGGTGCGCAACCTGGGCGAGGTAAGCAGTGGCCAGTCGCTGTTCGAGCTCGCCGTTCTGGGACTCGCCATAGGCGGCCATCTGACGGGCGGCTTCGACCTCGGTCGCCATAGCGGCGACGGCATGGGCGGCCATCTGGTGCTCTTCGACGAGCTTTGCGCTGACCTTGTCGCCTTCGCAGACCCTGGTCTTCACCGCGGCGCGGGCCTTCTGATAGAGATTCTCGAGTTGGGTGACGAGCTCCTGGGCCCGTCCGGCGTCGAACACTTCGGACATGGTGCGGACTCCTCGGGCCCGCCCGGCCCCACATGAGACCGGGCGGGATTTGGGAAAGTGACTTAGTGGTTGTGGCCCGACTTGAGGTCGTTGAATTCCGTCTGGGAAATGAGGCCCAGGTCGAGACCCTTCTGCGCGTCGAGCATGCCCAGCGCAATGGCCTTGCGCAGGCGGTTGCGCACGTGGCGGTCGGTGGCGCGGTCGGCCATCTGGCCGCCGATCATTGCCGCGCCGAGGCCGGCCTTCTTGGCCTCCTCGTATTCTTCGACTTCCTTGAGCTCTTTCTCGATGGTGTGCGCGCCGACGGCGTTGCCGTAGGCGATCATCACCATGAAGAGCTGGAGGGGGTGGCCGACCCACTTGCCGCTCATGCCGATGTTGATGCCGTGCAGGGAGTCGTCGTAGACCTCCTTGAGGGCGCCGAGAATCTTGATCTTGTTGTCGGCGTCGCTCAGGTCCTTGCCCTTCACGGGGTAGTTGAGCGTCATATTGTCGATGGCCGGCACGTTCAGGCCGCCGCAGAGGTTGACGATCTCCATGCGAACGTGGTCGCAAAGGGGGTTGTTGTTCTCGATGGTCGGCAGGTTGGTATCGGCGCTGTAGTCGGCGATGCCCCAGATGAGACCGGCCAGACGGTTGCGCGCGGCCTTGGCCAGATCGGGCATGTTGGCTACGGCCCAGCCCGACTCGATGAGGAACTCCAGGCGAATGGTATTTTCCTTGAGGCCGATTTCCTTCTCCAGGTTGCCCAGCAGCTCGCACACCCACGCCATCTCGTCGGGGTGCTCGACCTTCGGCCAGATGATGCCGTCGATGGGGAAGTCCTTGTCACCTACGCGCTTGGCGGTCTCGAGCATGACGGTCGTGAGGTCCGTTGCGCTGTATTCCAGCAGGAGGCCCGAGGGACGGTAGAAGGCCAGCGTTTGCTGCCAGTCGAGCTCGGTGAAAGCGCGGATTGCGCTCTGGCGGCCGACCTCGAGCACTTCGGGGGTGAGCGCCTGGGCGTCCTCACCGTCCACCATGACGAGCGGCGAACCGAGGTAACCGTTGAGCGGAGCCTTCACTGCGTCGACGGGCTGGTCGATCGTCTGGGCGATGTCCTCGAAGCTGATCCCCAGCTTCTCCAGCAGGCGCTCAACGCTGCTCATGCCGGCGACGGCCTTCGAGACCATGTTGAAGTTCGAGGCGGGCGTGGTGAAGTGCGCGAGCTGACGCAGGTAGCGAATCGGCATCTCCACCTGGTTGGCATTGCGGGTCTTGAGCAGGGCTTCGCGCTTCTTGTTGGCGGCGGCGATGATTCCCTCGTACTCGGAGTAGTTGATCTCGATCTTGCTTTCGGCTGCGTCGCTCATGACGGCATCCTCTCTTTCAACGTGACAGATTGGTCGAAAACCATGCGGCCCCGGAGGGGTTCCGGGACCGCGGTTGGGTCATCCTGCGTTTCGCCGGTTCTTTGTTGAACCTGCGACTTAGGCCACCGGGTGCTTGAGGTCCGGGTTCTGCACCGGCGCCTCGCCCGAGTAGTCGTAAAAGCCCTTGCCGGTCTTGCGGCCCAGATAACCGAGCTGCACCAGACGGGTCAGGGTGTGCGGCGGCGAGTTCGTCTCGGTGCGCGCATCGGCGTAGATGTTCTGCGACATGGCGATCACCACATCGAGGCCGATGTAGTCGGCCAGCTCGAAGGGGCCCATCGGGTGGGCGGCGCCGAGCTTCATGGCCTTGTCGATGCCTGCGATGGTGCCGGTGCCCTGCTCGAGCAGGCGAATGGCGCTGAGCATGTAGGGCGTGAGAAGGCGGTTGACGATAAAGCCCGTGGTGTCCTGAACGACGACCGGGTCCTTCTTGCAGGCCTTGCAGAACTCCACGAGCTCGGCGATGACGCCGGACGAGGTCTCGAAGGCGTGAACGACTTCGACGAGCTTCATCACCGGCGCCGGGTTGAAGAAGTGCAGGCCGGCCACGCGGGCGCGGGTCTCACACACGGCCATCATGGCGGTGATGGAGAGCGTCGAGGTGTTGCTGGCCAGGATGCAGTCCTTGGAGACGATGCCTTCGAGCTTCTTGAACAGATCGATCTTGGTGTCGAGGTCCTCGATGATGGACTCGATGATCAGGTCGCAGTCCTTGAGGGCGTCGAGTTTGTCGGTGAAGTTGATGCGGCCCATGATGCCGTTCTTGTCGTCCTCGGAGATCTTCTCCTTGGCGACCAGCTTCCCGAGGCCCTTGTCCAGCTTGCCAGAAGCCTTGTCCGTCGAGCCGGGCGTTGCCTTGACGGCGACGACCTCAAAACCGGCCTGTCCTGCGACCTGAACGACGCCCAGGCCCATTGCTCCGAGTCCTACTACTCCAACCTTCTTAATTGCCATGATTCAAGCTCCTTGCTGAGTCTCGATCCCCAGTGTGGTTTCGTTGTTGTTTAAGCGGTCTTGCCGAGTCCGGCCTCAGCGGCCTGAACCAGGATTGCCATCTTGCCCTTGTGCTTGTTCTCGAACATGAGCTGGTGAGCCTTCGCCGTCTCGTCGAAGCTGAAGGTCTCGTCCAGCGTGGGGTTGATCTTCTTCTGGACAATCAACTCGTTGGCCAGGTTGCACTCATAGGCGTTGGCGAAGTGGCTGCCGAGGATTTCCTTCTGGCGCATCCACAGGTAGCGCACGTCGAAGTTGAGCTCGAAGCCGCTGGTGGCGCCGCAGATGACGACCCGGCCCATCTTCTTGACGACGAAAACGCTCGTCGAGAAGGTCTGCTGGCCGACGTGCTCGAAGACCACGTCGACGTCCTTGCCGCCGGTGAATTCACGGATGGCGCCGCCGAAGGCGCGCATCATCTTGGATTCTTCTTTCTTCTCTTCGGGAGTGGAGGGGATGCCCTTGGGGAACTGGAAGTCCTTGCGGTTGATCGCGCCCACGGCTCCAAGGTCAATCACCATCTGCTTCTTCTCTTCGCTGGAGACGACGCCGATGGCGTTGGCGCCGGCAAGCTTGCAGAGCTGCACGGCGAAGGCGCCGAGGCCGCCCGCGGCACCCCAGATGAGGACGTTCTCCCCCGGCTGGATCTTCGCGCGGGTAAAGAGCATGCGGTAGGCGGTGAAGTAGGTCAGGCCGTAGCTGGCGGCCTCTTCCCAGGTCAGGTGCTTGGGCTTGGGCAGAAGCTGCTGGCTCTGCACCTTGGTGAACTGGGCGAAGCTGCCCCAGTTGGTCTCGTATCCCCAGATCTTCTGGTTCTCGCAGGCCATCGGGTCCTGGCCGTTGCAGGCCGGGCACTCGCCGCAGCTCTGGTTGCAGTGAAGGATGACTTCATCGCCGACTTTCCAGCGAGTCACTTCCGAGCCGACCTTCCACACGATGCCCGAAGCATCCGAACCACCGATGTGGAAGTCGTATCCGGTGTAGCGCATGATGTCGACGGGCTTGCCCTGGGCAGCCCACACGCAGTTGAAGTTCACGCCGGCAGCCATGACCAGAACGAGGACATCGTTGGCGCCGATCTCGGGGACTTCAATCTCTTCGATATTCATGGCGTCTTTGGGCTCGCCAAACTTGCCCTGACGAATGACGACTGCCTTCATCTTGGCGGGGACTTCGCCGATGGCGGACGGAACCGTACCGAGCTCGATCATGTGCTTCTCCTTCAGCCTGAACTTGTCGTTTTGATGCGGGGCCCGCGCGGGTGGTGAGGGCGGCCTCAATCCCGGGGTGAATCAATACGCTGAATGAATCAGCGTTCACCGTTGGGCGGCCCTACAGTTTCTTGAATGGCGCACTTTGTCAACCCCGCGAGCGCACCGCAGGGAGGCATTTGAGCGGGATTTGGAGAAATTCTGAAGGTGACTGGGGAGTCAGTGCGCGGGCCCCTGCCCGACTGATGAATCAGTCGCCGCTCTCACCGCCGTCGCGGCCTCCGCCGGGCAGAACGGTGATGGCCTTGCGGGTGGGAACCGGGCCCGATTCGCGGCCAGAGAGGGCGTCCTCGGCCTTCCCGACGACGCCCTTGATCACCTTGACCCCGCGACCGCCGGTGTTGTTGGCCAGGAAATCGATGGCCCGCCGCAGCAGCACGAGCACGCGCTCGTCGCCGGCCCAGTGCTCGACGACGATGCTCCAGTGTTCCTCGCGCAGCAGCCCCTGCAGGGCCCAGGCAACCACGGCGATGTCGTCCAAAATTCCGATGGGTCCGAGCAGGTAGTCGGGCAGGAGGTCGATGGGCGAGGCGACGTAGGCCAGCGCCACGCCGAGCTTGGCTTTCTGAAGAAGCGGAATGCGCGGATCGCCGACCAGACGCACCAGCAGGTGCGAGAGATCGGGCGCGGCAAGGCCCGCCTCCACGAGCTGGCGTGCCAGCGGGCGGGCATCGGCCCAGTCGCGCACGCGCTCGCGCCAGCGCTGATAGAAGTCGCCGAGACCTTGCGCGTCGCCCGCGTCGATCACCCGCGCGCGCTTTTCGGAATCCTTGGCCATGTCCGCCTCCGGGAATTTTCCAAGTGTACCGGGGGCTTAGGCCCGAAGGCAAAGTCGCTGGCGGAGTGGCCCGAATCTCGGTAGCATGGTCCCTGCACCAACAACCCGTTGCGGCTTTTTGTGGCTCTTTGTAGGGAGGGAACCATGTCGAGACTGACCGGCCAGACCGTGCCCGCGCGTTTTCTTGCGCGGGTAGAAAAGACCCCCAATCACCCGGCCTACTGGCACATGCAGGACGGCAAGTGGATCCAGCGAACCTGGAAGGATCTGGAGAACGAGTCCGCGCGCTTTGGCGCCGGGCTGCAGGCCGTGGGGCATGGCAGCGGTGAGAGCGTGGCCATCATGGCCGACACCGTGCCCGAGTGGGTGAGCTGCGACCTCGGAGCGCTCGGCATCGGCGCCACGGTGATCGGCGTCTACCAGACGCTCACTCCCAGCCAGGCCGAGTACGTCATCGACCACTCGGACGCGACGACGCTCATCGTGCAGGGACAGAAGTATCTCGACACCGTCCTTGAGATTCAGAGCAAGCTGCCCAAGGTAAAGCGCATCATCTCCTGGGATGATGTCGAGACCGCGCAGGACGACCGCATCCTTCTCTATGCCGACGTGATGGCCAAGGGCGAGACCGCGCTGAAACTCGACACCGGGCACTGGCGAAAGAGCGTCAAGGAGCTCGACCCCAACCAGTGCGCGCTCATCATCTACACCTCCGGCACGACCGGCCCGCCCAAGGGCGCGATGCTCAGCCACTCGAATATCGTCTTCATGATGGAGACGCTGAGCCAAACCATGGACGCCGATGAAAACGACGTGTCCTTCGCGTTCCTTCCCATGGCACACGTGGCCGAGCACGTGGTCGGCAACTACGCGCGCATCGAGATCGGCTTTGGCGGCTACTTCGCCCGCAGCCTGGAGACCGTCATCGACGACGTGGCCGTCGCCAGGCCGACGGTATTCGGTTCGGTGCCGCGCATCTTTGAAAAAGTCTACGCCAAGGTGCAGTCGGGCCTCGAAGAAGCGCCCGAGGGCAAGCGCAAGATGGCCCAGTGGGCGATCCGCACGGGCGTGGAGGCCGCGCGCCTCGAAGGTGAAGGTAAGAGCGTGCCGTTCATGCTCAAGCTCAAGCGCGCGGTGGCCGACAAGCTCGTGCTCTCAAAGATCCGCAAGCTCTTCGGCGGCCGGGTGAAGTTCTTCATCTCGGGGGCCGCGCCCATCGCCCTCGACATCCTCGAATTTTTCCAGGCCTGCGGCATGATCACCTACGAGGTCTACGGCATGACCGAGTCCACGGGTCTGATCACCGGCAACCGCCCCGAGAGCTGGAAGCTCGGCACGGTGGGCCCGATCATTCCCGACGTCGAGGTGGTCATCGCCGGTGACGGCGAGATCCTCACCCGCGGCAAGCACGTGTTCATGGGTTACTTCAAGAACGAGGACGCGACCAAAGAGACCATCGACGCCGAGGGCTGGCTCCACACCGGCGACATCGGCGAGTTCGACGACGGCGGTTTCCTGCGCATCACCGACCGCAAGAAGAACCTCATCATCACCGCCGGCGGAAAGAACGTCGCCCCCTCGAACATCGAGAACCTGCTGAAGGGCGACCCGCTCATCAGCCAGGTGCTCGTCCACGGCGACAAGCGCAACTTCCTGAGCGCGCTCATCACTTTAGACCCCGACGAATCCGCCGCCTTCGCACAGAAACACGGCCTCAAGCCCGAAGACGTCCCCACCAGCAAACAGGCCCACGACCACGTGGCCAAACACGTCGAGGCCTGCAACGCCGACCTCGCCCGCTACGAGTCCATCAAGAAATGGGAAATCCTCCCCGAAGACTTCACGGTCGAAAACGAAATGCTCACCCCTACCATGAAGGTCAAACGCAAGCAGGTGGAGGAGAAGTACCGGTCCGTGCTGGACGGGTTTTATGGGTAAGGGGTGTGGGCAAGCGTTCGCGGTTAGGGGATGGTCATAGTTCCGGCCTTCCGCAAACAGTTCATGGAAGCTCAGTCAGTTCGATATCAAGTGCGTCCTCTCTTATCTCGACATCGCCCACGCCCGAGTAATACGCGAGAGTGGCTTTGACTGAAATTGAGCCGCTGAGCGCACTGCCATCAAGCAAGTCGACATCAAGAATCACGCTGCAAGTTCGCGATTCCGGTTTCGGTTCCGGGAACGACCCTTCATCACATGCCGCACTGATCTCGTGTGTTATCGGAACACCTTGGTAACCAAGCTCGACCGAGCTGCCTTCGTTGCCAGGCCAACTCGCTTCGCCGACAGCTCCGACTTCACCGCCATCGAGTTCGATCTCAACGATCAGGTGCGTGAAATTTGAGTCAAACCTTCCTGGCGTGACATCGATCTGAAAGCTCTTGCTGGACTCGGCCTCTGACAACTGCACGCCTGGCCCAACCTGAAACCCAGTCAGTATCACCAGTTTCCCCGGGTCGCAGCAACATAGCGATAACGCCATGAAACCGATCAAGAAGGCGGCTGTTGCAGACTTGATCAGAGGCGGAGATGCTTGCACTGACACTGATCCCCTCTTACGCCACCGCGTCCAACCCCTTCTGCTCGAGCAGGTTGAGCAGCTTGATAGAGTAGCCGCTGGGTTACCGTCCCCGGCAATGATGCCCCGAACGCCCACCCGCCGCAATTGCCCAAAATGAGACGCCGCGCCGGCCCGAAAAA
>JAGRBM010000104.1 GCA_020434085.1 Chrysiogenia bacterium
CGATCTGGGCCTCGTCTTCCTTCTTGAGGTGCGGGATGAAGAACCAGCACCCGTAGATCACGCCCCACAGGTTGATGTTGATGATGCGTTCGAGGTCCTCGAGGCTGTGATCCTCGAAGGGCGCGGCGATGCCGATGCCCGCGTTGTTCACGACGATGTTTGCGCGGCCGTGGGCGTCAATGACTTCCCCGGCGAAGTTTTCCATCGCCTTCTTGTCGGCAACGTCGACGATGTGCTGGGAGGCCGTGCGCCCCAGCCCCTCCACCGTCGCGGCCGTCTGCTGCATTCCGGCTTCGCTCACGTCGGCGAGCGCCAGGTGGCAGCCCTTGCGCGCCAGCGCGATGGCCGTGGCCTGTCCGATTCCGCTGCCCGCGCCGGTGACGACTGCGACGCGATCTTTGAACTTCTTCATAATTTCCCCCGGTCCTTCAGATTCGTGAAATCTAGCACAGGCCGAAGGCGGCGGCCTCGGGCACTCCCCGGCCCTGCAGAAAGGCGCTGAGCATCCCGTTGACCGCCTCCGGGGCGTGCTGCTGAACGAGGTGCGAGATCCCTGGAAGGTAGCGCAGCGTGAGCCCCGGCACCCAGCGCTCGGTGCCGTAGGTCAGTTCCTTGCCGAGCGCGATGTCGGCCTCGCCCCAGAGCATGAGGGTCGGAATTTCGATGGGCGGGTAACCCTCCTTCTCCATGCGCTGCAGCTCGCCGCTTCGCACCATGGCGCGGTAGTAGTTCATCATCTTGCGCATGCGCCCGGGAAGGCAGGCGTTCTCGCAGTAGGCGTCGATGTCCGCGTCGGTGTAGATCGCCCTGTCGGGAATCATCTGCCGGAACGCGCGGCGCAGCAGAAAGGCGTGCCCGGCGGTCGCCACGAATTCGGGCAGCGCCGGGATCTGAAAGAAGAGCATGTAGGAAGAGCGCTGGAGCTGCTTGAGATTGAGCGTGCCGTCGCTGAGCTTTCCGATCGAGCGCGCACCCGCCGCCGGGTGCGGCACGTTCATGGTAACGAGTTTTTCAAGCGCGCGTCCGCCGTGCATTGCATAGTACCAGGCAATGAACGCCCCCCAGTCGTGTCCCAGCAGGGTGACCGACTTCGCCCCGGAAACTTCGATGAGCGCGTCCACATCCCGCGCGATTTCCTTGAGGGTGTAGCCGCGCCAGGAGATGGGCCCCTCGCTCATGCCGAAACCCCGCAGGTCGGGCGCCCACACGCGGTAACCGAGCTTTGCCAGTGCCGGGATCTGGTGGCGCCAGGAATAGGAAAACTCGGGGAAACCGTGCAGGCAAAGCGCCAGGCGCTCGCCCTCACCGGCGGTGGCCACGCGAAAGGTCAGGTCGTTGGCACGCACGTAGTCGTAGTGGAGCGGCGGCACGCTCATGGGGATTCTCCTTGTCCGGGTATCAGTCTACCAGGCGCGGCGCATCGGGCAGGCCGCCCTGGGTCAGGAACCAGCGCGTCATCTCCAGCACCATCCGGCGGTGACGCTCGATGTGGGCCTTGTCGATCTTGAGCTTCATTCCCGCCGGCACCACCACCGGCACGCCGATCAGGAAGAACACTGTGGAGCCGAACACAAAAGATGCGAACTGCATGACGTCGAGGAAGTCCACGTCGCGGGCGATGAGCTTTTCGCCCTCGCTGCGCGCGCGAAACATGAGTTCGTAGATCGGCGCCACAACGGCGCGCACCTCGGGGCTGGGTTCGGGATCGGCGTCGGTGATCTCGCGAAGCACCAGGCGCGCCAGCGTCGGGCGCCGCACTGCGAAGTCGATCCATGCATTGACGCAGGCCTCGATGCGGCGAAGAAGCGGGCCGCCCGATTCGTAGGCAACACGCACCTGCTCGGAGAGATCGCCGAAGACCTGCGTGAGCACGGCCGAGTAGAGCTCTTCCTTGCCCTTGAAGTGGTAGACCAGCGAAGCCCGCTGGATTCCCACCGCCTCGGCGATGTCGGCCATCCGGGTCGCGGCAAAGCCCCGCTTCGCGAAGATTTCCTCCGCTGCGTCCAGAATCGCACTCTGGGTGCGCTCTCCCTTGGTTTTTTGCTGAACGGCAGCATTCATGCTTGAAAATCTACCTGCACGCAGGTAGATTTTCAAGGCCCGGAGAGAGATTTCCGCATCCGGGAGGGGGAACCCCATGTCCAGCACGAGTTACATCAGCAGCGAAGACTTCGTTCCGCCACGGCGCGACTGGGGCAAGGCCGCGCGCCATCTCTTCAATGTCGTGCGCGATACCTCGCAGTCGGGCGAAGTGGCGAACATGGTCACGTCGATCGAGGGCCCCTCGCTCGAGGCCTGCTTCCAGCGCTTCAGAAATGATCCAGACGGACGGCGCATCCTGGAGCAACGACCCTCGCTTCTGAATACGCTCAAGGATCGCTCGCGGCTGGAGGCGCTTCCTGCCGACACGCTTGGCAATCGCTATGCGCGCTACATGCGCGAAGAGCGACTGGACGCCGACGCACTCGTGAGCGCCATGAGCAATGCAGGCTTCGATGAAGAGCGCGCCTTTTTCCGCGACCGCATCCGTGACAGCCACGATCTCTGGCATGCCATCACCGGATACGGCGCCGACCAGCTCGGCGAGGGCGTTTTGCTCATGTTTTCCCATGCGCAGATTCGCAGCCCGGGGATCGTGCTGCTTGCCGGCCTGTCCATGGCACTGGTACCGCTGGTGCTGCCCAATGACCGCGCTGCCTACCCCGAGCATGCCCTGCGCGCCTGGATTCGTGGTTATCGGGCCAAGTGGCTGCCGGCGCAGCCGTTCGAGGAAATGCTCGACTGGCCAATCGAGGATGTGTGGCGCGAGCTGAATATCATGCCGACAGAAGAAGCGCACCCGGGCGGTTTTCCCCAGTTCAACATGGGCGACCGGCGCATGCTTCGAACCTACTGCGCGTTCTAGAACAGCCCACCGATGGGATACAGCGATTCGACCTGCGCGCGCTGCGCGTCCGTGAGCGCGTTCCACCTGGCACGCAGATCCTGCCAGGAGCGCACCTGAAACGTCTTCACGACGTGACGGAAAGAACGGCCGAGCAGCTCGCCCTCGTAGAGCGCGCGGCCGCGGTTGAAAGCGCGCTCGTTGAAGAGCGTCTCGCCCTTCGCAGTCGCCTCTTTCCACGCGGCCTCGTTCTGCTGCATGAGCGCGCCGTAGGTCTTTGCGGTGATTTCCATGAGCGGCGCGAGGTTCTCATTCAATGAAAGCTCCCCGCCGCGCTGCCCGCGATGGGCGCCGGCGGCAATGGCGCGGCACCAGTCCCAGGCACACGGCGCGCGCGCCTGAATGAGGCGCTCGGCGCTGGGGTCGGAGAGATTCATCATGATCTCGCCGTAGACGCTCGCATCGGCGAGCGTGAACTGCTCGCCGAGCAGGTAGGGCTGCCTGTGCAGCACGGCCTCCACCGCTTCGAGCCACAACGCACAGGCCTCATCGAGCAACCCGTGCGTCGGCGGAAATCCCTCGCGCGCGGGCGGCGTGAGATCGGCGCCAAGACCCGGTCGGCGATAACCTGCGGGCGCAACGCTGAAGAGGTAGGGCAGGCGCCGCACCTGCCGCTGCGCGAAGCGCGCGCCAAGGCGCTTTCCAAGACGCTTGCCCGTAAGTACGGAATACTCGCGCCCCAGTCGCTCGCCCGCGTTGTTGTCCGCGGCCGATACAACCCAGCGGTTGTGGTGCACCAGGTAGAGCCCGAATTCGTCAAA
>JAGRBM010000105.1 GCA_020434085.1 Chrysiogenia bacterium
GGAGCGAATCGGCACGCTGCGCGAGCTCGATCGCTTCCTGCAGCAGCGGGCCGCCGCATCGCGCCAAAACACCTGATTCCCCCGCCCGCGCGCCGGCGATTGTCGGCCCTTGCATCCATGTGCCAGAGTCCCCTTTCAATCCAACCATGTGGGATGAATCCAGGTGAGCGCTGACAAAAAGGAACACTTCGGGATCTCGGACCTCAGCAAGGAGTTCGGCATCACTGCGCGCACCCTGCGCCACTACGAGGACGAGGGACTGCTCAAGCCCGAGCGCCGCGGCAGCCAGCGCCTCTACACGGCGGGCGACCGGGTGCGCCTCATTCTCATCCTTCGCGGCCGCGCGGTGGGTTTCTCCATTCCGGAGATCAAGGAAATCATCACGCTCTACAACCAGCCCACCGGCGTGCAGGCCCAGCGCAAACTGCTCCTTGAAAAAGTCGAGACCCGGCGCAAGCTGCTGCTGGAGAAGATGAGCGACCTCAAGCACATGCTCGGCGAACTTGACGCCCTGGAAAAGCGCGTGAAAAACGACGCCCCGTCGCGGAAGGGCACGAACAGGAAAAGGGCTCCGAAACGCCGCTGAGGGGCCTTTTGCGGCTTTTCGAAATTGACGTTTACGTAAACGTAAGGTACCGTCACCCTGTCCCCGGGCCCTCGGCACGCGGGGCGACACCGGAGGAAGACCATGTCCTTTTTGAACTTCGACCACAGCGAAGAAATCGCCGCGCTGCGCGAGACGATCCGTTCGTTCACGCAGAAGGAACTTGCGCCGCGGGCCGCCGCCATTGACGAGAACAACGAGTTCCCCAACGAGCTCTGGCGCCGCCTCGGAGATCTGGGCGTGCTCGGCATGACGGTTCCCGAGGAATACGGCGGCACAGACATGGGGTACCTGGGCCACATCGTCGCCATGGAAGAGATCTCCCGCGGCTCGGCCTCGGTCGGGCTTTCCTACGGCGCGCACTCCAACCTGTGCGTCAACCAGATTCACCGCAACGGGTCCGAAGAGCAGCGCCGGAAGTATCTGCCCAAACTCATCAGCGGCGAATTCGTCGGCGCGCTGGCCATGAGCGAGCCCGGCGCGGGATCCGATGTGGTGAGCATGCAGCTTCGCGCCAAACGCGACGGCGACAACTGGATCCTCAACGGCAACAAGATGTGGATCACCAACGGCCCCGACGCGGACGTGCTGGTCGTCTACGCCAAGAGCGATCCCGAGGCCGGCCCGCGCGGCATTACCGCGTTTCTCGTTGAAAAGGGAACCAAGGGGTTCAGCACCGCGCAGAAACTCGACAAGCTGGGCATGCGCGGTTCGAACACCTGCGAGCTGGTTTTCGAGGACTGCGTGCTCGGGCCCGACGCCGTCATGGGCAAGATCAATGAAGGCGTGCGCGTGCTGATGAGCGGCCTCGACTACGAGCGCGCCGTTCTCTCGGGCGGGCCGCTGGGAATCATGGCCGCCTGCCTGGATGTCGTGCTCCCCTATGTGCACGAGCGCAAGCAGTTCGGCCAGTCCATCGGCGAGTTCCAGCTCATGCAGGGCAAGCTCGCCGACATGTACACGACCTTCTCCGCCTGCCGCGCCTACGTCTACGCCGTCGGGCAGGCCCTTGATCGCGGCGAGACGACGCGCAAGGACGCCGCCGGCGCGATTCTCTACGCCGCCGAGAAGGCCACCTGGATGGCGCTCGAAGCGATCCAGTGCCTTGGCGGCAACGGTTACATCAACGAGTATCCCACCGGGCGCCTGCTGCGCGATGCCAAGCTCTACGAGATCGGCGCGGGCACGTCCGA
>JAGRBM010000106.1 GCA_020434085.1 Chrysiogenia bacterium
AAGAAAAAACGCGCCCGTTCGGGCGCGTTTTTTCTTTTACGTGGGAGAGAAAAACTACTCGCCGAACTGGTCGAGGATCGAGTCGATCTCGTCGTCCTCGGCTTCTTCCTTCTTTGGGGCCGGTGCCGCGGAGGGCGCGGGGGCCGGGGTGATCGAAACGGGCGCGCTCATCGTGGGCACGTGGGCTGCCGCCGGGGCGGCGGGCGCCTGGGCCGGAGCACTCGCCACCGGGGCGCCGCGACCGGCGGCCATTTCCTTGGCGCGTCGGGCCGTGTCCTTCATCACCTGCTGGGCTTCGGCGCTACGGGCGGCGCGCTCGGCTGCCGATTCCTGCTGGGCCAGGCCCAGATCGGCAGCGATGTTTTCGATGATGTCTGCTTCGATGCTCTCACGCTTGAGAAGCGAGCCCTCGAACAGACCGTTGTCGCAGATCGTGTTGATCAGGCGCGGGATGCCGCGGCTGAAGCGATGGATCGCGGCGACTGCGTCGGGCGCAAACAGCGGGGCGGGGCGCCCGGCAAGGCGCAGGCGGTGTTCGATGTAGTTGCTGGTGGCTTCCTCACTCAGCGGGTCGAGGTGGTAACGCAGCGCCACGCGCTGCGCCAGAGGCTCATCGAGCTTGAGGTTCTCTTCGAGCTCGGGCAGTCCGAAGAAGATGAAGGTGAGCAGCTTCGTGCCCGGCACCTCGAGATTCAGCAGGCCGCGGAACTCTTCCATGATCTCACGGGTCTGCAGCATCTGGGCCTCGTCGATGAGCACGATGGCCTTCTTGCCCGAGTCGTGAATCTCCACCAGGCGCTTGTAGAGCTGGCTGAGCAGGGTGAGCTTGTCTTCGGCGGGCTCGTTCACGCCGAGCTGGGTTGCGATGCGCTTCAAGAGCCATTCGGCCGTGATGCCCGAGTGGATGATGACCAGCAGGGCGGCCTCGTAGGCATCCTCGGGAAGCTGGTCGAGCATCCGGCGAGCCAGGGTGGTCTTGCCCGCGCCGATGTCACCGACCAGCAGGGCGAGGCCCTTCATGCTCTCGGCTGCGTACTGCAGTCGCAAGAGTGCCTTCGAATGCTGCGCCGAATTGAAGAAGAACTTGCTGACCGGCGCGTTCGAAAATGGTTCCTGTTGTAGCCCGTAATACTCGAGGTAGTTCATAGAACTCTCCTCCACCTACTTTTCCCGCCCGCTCACCTTTGCGGGCGCATTCATTCTATCACACGTACGAGACGCGGCGTCCCCCGCCTGCCCCTGCCGCCGGGGCGCTCGCCGGGGCGAGTCCCTGCACCGGAGCAGCGGTCACACCCTCGCCCTTGAGCTCGACGATCAGCTCGCCCACGTCGCGGTAGTTGGGGTCGACGGCCTCGACTTCTTCGAAGAGGGTGAGCGCCTCGCCCTTGCGCTGCAGGTTCGTTAGGGCCATCCCCAGCTCGAACTTCAGGCCGCATTGCTCATCGGTCGAGATGCCCTCGACCAGGAGGCTTCGCTGAAGGGCCTCGGCCGCCTCGGCGAACTCGCCCTTTTCGCTGTGGATGACTGCCATCATCTGATAGCAGGCAGCCTTGCGCGCGCCCACGCCGCCAAGGGCGGTGACGAATTCCTTGATCGCATCGTCGAGCAGGCCCATCTCCTTGTAGGCCAGACCCAGGTCGTAGTGGGTCTGTGAATCTTCCTTGGCGACGTTCTGCTCGACACCCTTCTTGAAGGCGTCGAAGACGTCATCGAAACTGACCTGGTCGTTGCCCGCACCGCCAGCGGCGGCCTGCGCCGCGGGGGCGACCGGCTCGGGTTCGGGCTGCGCCTCTGCGGCGGTGATCTCCGCGAGCTTTGCCGCGGCGATGGGGTGGCCGGGCTGCTGGGCGAGAATGCGCTCGTAGATCTCGCGCGCCTCGTCGTAGATTTCCTGGCTCATGTAGAACTCGGCTTCGTCGAGTTCTTCGAGGAACGGATCGACCGGCGAGGGCTCGGGCACCGCGGCGGCCGGGACCGAGGCCGGAGCGCCAGGCATGCTGACCACCTCGGCGCCCTGCGCGGCGACCGGCGCTGCCGGCTGGGGCGCGGGCGTCGCTGCGGGGGGCGGCACGGCTGCTGCCGGAGCAACCGGCTCGGCAGCGGGAGCGACGGGCTCCGTGGGCGGCGGCGCGACAGGGGCAGCGGGCGCAACGGGTTCGGGGGCCGGGGGCGCAATCGGAGCGGCAGCCACTGGGGCCGGCGTCTCGATTGCGATTTCCTCTTCCAGGCTCGGCGGCGGAGCGGGCTCGGGCGCGGGAGGCGCGATGGGCGCCTGCGCTGCCGGGGCTTCGACTGCAATCTCTTCTTCCAGGCTCGGCATCGCCGCGGCGGGCGGGGCCGGCACTTCGACGGAGATCTCTTCTTCAAGACTCGGCGGCGCTGCCGCGGCGGCAGGCGCAGGAACCTCAATGGAGATTTCTTCTTCGAGCGAAGCCGCCGGCGCTGCGGGCGCCTCAGGCTCGCCGATGTCGAAGGAAATTTCTTCTTCCAGCGAAGGCGCCGCGGGCGCTTCGACCGCGATCTCTTCTTCTAGCGAGGCGGCCGGTGCTTCGGGCTCGCCGATGTCAAAAGAAATCTCTTCTTCGAGCGAGGTCGCAGCCGGTGCCTCGGGCTCGCTGACGTCAATGGAGATTTCTTCCTCGAGCGAAGGCGCAGCAGGCGCTTCCACAACGATTTCTTCTTCAAGGCCGGGGGCCGCTGCTGCGGGTGCGACCGGCTCTTCGATGATGATTTCTTCTTCGAGGCTCGGTGCGGCTGCCGCTGGAGCGGCCGGTTCCTCGATGACGATCTCTTCTTCGAGTGAAGGCGCTGCAGCGGCCGGGGCTGCGCCGCCGCCGAGCTTGCCGCGCGCGATTTCATTCTGGGGATCCAGCGTGAGGATTACCTCATAGACCGAGTGAGCGGCGGCCTGGTTGTTGGTTGCTTCGTTGGCGCTGGCCGCGCGCATGAGGGTTTCGAGCGCGCCGGCATCATCGCCGTCCTCGCTCATCAGCGAGGCAAGGCGCGAGATCGCTACAACGTGATCGGGGCGCAGCATGGCCACACGCTTGAGGTGGGTAATGGCCTTGGGTCGCAGCCCGTACTTCACGTAGACGTCGGACTCGGTGAGCATCTCCTCGACCTCGTGGTCGGAAAGGTGATCCTGCTCGTGCTCACCCGGAAGCGGGCCGAGCCCGCCCTGCGCGCCGGCGGACTCGCTCTCGTCGATGAGCACTTCGCCCATGTCGCCGCCGGCAGACACCTCGTCGACGGTGGCCTCTTCGTCGGCGATGAGCATGTCTTCATCGGGAGCCATGACGGGCTCTTCGTCCTCGATGATGATCTCTTCGGTCGGCGACGGTGGAGGTGCTGCCGCTGCAGGTTGTTGCGGCGGCGGGGGAGGCGGCGGCGCTGCCTGCGCAGGAGCCTGTGCAGGGCTGTTCATGCCGAGCGCGGCGAGCGCCGTGGCATCCTGCGGCTCGATCTGGAGCACCTGCTTGTAGAAACTCTCGGCGCGGCCCTGGTCACCGTTGTGCTGGTAACGCTTGGCCAGTTCCTTGAGTGCGATCTTCTGATTCTTGGTGTTGCCCAGTGCGCCGAAGATGACGGAGACGTCTTCGATGGCCTGGAGGTCGTCCTTTTCCGCGCGCAGATATTTCTGCGCGATGGGCAGGGCCTGGTCGTAGCGCTGAAGCCCCATGAGCAGCTTGTAGCCCTCGCGCATGCCGTCGGCATTCTGGGGATCCAGGCGCAGCAGCTTTTCGAGCGTGCTGACGGCCTCGTCGTGGCGGCCCTGGCTGCTCAGGTCGTGGATGACCGTCTTGAGCTGCTGGTAGCCCTCCTGGGGCATTTCCTGCCGGTAGTAGATTTCTGCGAGCTTGACGTGAGTGGCCAGGTTCGAGGGGTCGAGATCCACCATCTTCTTGAGGGTCTCGAGCGCCTTGAAGGTCTGGCCTTCCTTGTCGTAGTAGGCGACGACGGTCTTGTACTGCTGCATCGCATCGCCGAGCAGCCCCATTTTCTGGAGCACGTCGGCAAGCTTCAGGTACCCGTCCACATAGGTGGGATCGACCTGCAGCATTTGCTTGTACACAGCGACGGCTTTGTTGTAGAAACCCTTGTTGCTGTAGATGTCCGCCGCGCCCTGATAAGCGGAAACAGACGCAGCAAGATTGCCGAGCTTGGCATACAAGCCGGCAATCTTCATGCGCGGACTCACGTCGCGGGGATCAGCCTTCGCGAGTTTTTCATACTCGCGAATGGCCTTCTCGTGATTCCCCTTTTGGACGTGCTTTTGCGCGGCCTGAATTACTTTGGCCTTATCAAAAGCCACACTTCACCCCTGGGGCGTGATTTGGCACACAACCACCAACTATCCACTATAGATAGGCGCACCGCGTCAATGCAAACATTCGGAATGACTGGGGATTTTGTGAAACTGGACGCTCGGAAAAGCGACCTCAGCGTGGCGAGATGACGAAGATCTCCTGGCCGTATTCCACGGCCGCCTCGTTCTCGACGAGGATGGCCTCAATCCGGCCTGAAACCGGAGCCTCGATCTCATTCATGAGCTTCATGGCCTCGACAATGCACAGGGTCTGGCCCTTCTCGACCACGTCGCCTTCCTGGACGAAGGCGGGCTCACTGGGGGCGGAGGCCCGGTAGAAGGTCCCCACAAACGGGGAGACAACCCGCATACCATCGCCCGAGCCGCCCTTGGGCTTCTCGGCAGTGGCTGAAGGGGCAGCGCCCGCCGCCGGGGCCGCAGGCAGGACGCCGGGGCTCTGGAGGGAGACCACCGGGGCAGCGCCCGCGCGGCGCACGCGCAACGCGGTGTCGCCCTGCTCGATCTCGATCTCTTCGAGGTCGTGCTTCTCGAGCAGTTTGATGACTTTGCGAAGGTTGGTGAAAACGTCCTGGTCGAACATCGGCGATTGG